>CBFDUR010000210.1:0-4634 GCA_965613005.1 uncultured Ignavibacteriales bacterium | reverse complement strand
CTCCCGCTTGGCGCTGGCTGAAGCCGCCCTGCGCAGCGAACGATCTACGGACGAGAGCATTCGAATCGCCCGCAAAGCCTACGAAATGACCGATGCCAACGACAAGCGAGCCATCGTCGCTCTGGCCAAACTGCTCGCACAGCGCACTTCCAAAGACGAAGAAGCCATCCAGTTGGTACGAAACTCCATACCCAAGTTCAAGGGCGACGACGTGCGCGAGCTGACTGTGGTTCTCTACGACATCATGGCCGGAAAAATCCCGCAGCGCGACGACAGTGCGGGGCGCCTTACACCGGAATAGAGCGGATCCAATCCGAACGTAGCGTCTTTGGAAACTACAAGAGTTTGCCGCGTCAGGCCGGTGGTTTAGCGGCTGCACCGTTCGTGAAGACGCGCTCTATCGACTTGGCCCGGCCGGTGGTCGATTCCACTCGCACCACAATGCCCGACACGTTGGGGTTGTCCTCGGCGACGTCAAACGGTGTCGGAACTGAACTGACCATCGCCGACAGTACACGATCCTTGTCCCGCCCCAGAACCGAATCGTATGGACCGGTCATCCCTACGTCGGTTATATAACCGGTGCCTTTCTGTAGAATGTGTTCATCTGAGGTTTGGACATGAGTATGTGTACCCACCATAACACTTACTTTACCGTCAAGATAATTTCCCATCGCAATTTTTTCAGCGGTGGCTTCGGCATGAAAATCAATAAAAACCATTTTCACATTATTATCGAGTTTACTCAATATCCAATCGCTCGTTCTAAACGGATCATCAATTGCCGCCATAAAGGTTCTGCCTTGGAGATTAATAACTGCAACCTTACCCTTTTTTGTTTCAGCTATATAATATCCGTTTCCGTAAGTACCTTTAGGATAATTTAACGGACGAAGAGCTCGAGGTTCTTTTTTCAGATAATCTTGGGATTGATGTTTATCCCACGTATGATTTCCTCCTGTAATAACATGTACTCCTACTTCAAAAAGCAGTTTACCTTCCTTCTCAGTACATCCTTTTCCGCCTGATGAATTTTCACCGTTCGCAATTACTAAATCAGCTTTATATTTTTGAATTAAGTTCGGAAGCCAAGTTTGAACTATGATCAAACCCGGTTGTCCTATTATATCTCCGATAAAAAGTATATTTAATGAAGTCATATAAATCCTAAATTAAGCGATAAATATATCTAAAATTGAACATAATTAAAAGAAATAATAAAGAAGGCTTAATTGGACCGGATTACCATTATTACAAAACTTACGATTTTATTATAATCATTTCGCCTTTCCTTTGAAAAAAATATGATTAAAATATTTAATCGCGATGCTATAAATGACAAATATGCGGTGTTATAAATGAATTTCCTCTAAAAAGATATATTCCGATTTTAAGAATTAACATTTTAAAATTAAAGTTTGCTTTGATTGTAAAATTATTTCATTATAGATTTACGATATGAGCAAAAATGAAATGATAAAAACTCCGGTTGATGAAGCAAATTTCTGTATTATTGACGTTGAAACTACCGGTTTATCTTCACGAACAAATAATATAATTGAAATCGGATTAGTTAAAGTATCGGGATTAAAAATTATTGATACTTTTCATTCTCTAATTAATCCGGGCAGAGATATTCCATATTATACTACACAATTTACCGGAATAAACAACCAAGATATTTATGAAGCGCCTTTCTTTGAAGATATCGTAGATGAAATTGAGGAATTTATTGGAGAAGATATTTTAACTGCTCACAATTTTCCTTTTGACTTCGGTTTTTTAAAGAAAGAATTTAAATACTGTGGGAAAAATAAACCTGATAATCCGAATCTTTGCACATTAAAACTGGCAAGACGCCTTTATCCTCAGCTAAAAAGCAAATCACTTCATTCGTTATCCAAATATCTTAGGCTGATAAATAAAAATGAACACAGAGCCTTAGGCGATGCAGAAATTACTGCTCATGTTTTAATTAAAATGATAAAGGAAGTTAATAAGAAACACGGTATAAATAATATTGATGAATTATTGAGATTACAGTCTTTGCCCAAAACGCAATTGAAAAAGATTAAGATTAAAAAAGAACTTGCGAATGACATTGCCGAGTTACCGGTAGCGCCCGGTATATATTATTTTTTAAATTCAAAGAATGAAATAATTTATATCGGTAAAACAAAATCTTTACGGGACAGGGTAAATTCATATTTTTCTCAAACGGCGCCTAAAAAAGCAAAAAAGATTATCCAACAGGCTTCAAGATTAAAGATTAAAATTACTAATTCCGAACTCTCTGCACTATTAACTGAGGCTGAATCTATAAAGCTTGTCAATCCCAAACACAATTCCCAATTAAAAAAATACGGGAATAAATATTTCTTGAAAATCAATTGTAATCACAAATTTCCCACTCTCGAAATAACCAACCATTTCGATTTTGACGGTAATGATTATTTCGGATTGTTTATTTCAAAAAAGAAAGCCGATAGTGTTTTTAAAATAATAAATAAAGCATTTGCCCTGCGGGAATGTAACGATAAAGAATTTGCAAAGGGTAAAAAATGTTTTTTGGCGGACATTGAAAGATGTACAGCTCCTTGTGTGAATAATAGAAATTCTTCGTATCTTGATGAGCTGGAAAAAGTATATGAATTTCTTTACGGTAAAAATCAAATCGTTTTAAATAGATTAATTCACAAAATGAAAGAACACTCTCAAAAACGAAAATACGAAAAAGCGGCGGAAGTAAAGTCTTTAATAGAACTAATTCTTTCACAAATACACAAATCATCCCTACTAGCCGAACCGGTTAATCTTGCAAATGTGCTATTCGAAATAAACGAAGGGTGGGACAATGATTATGTTCTAATGCTTGAAGGGAAAATATATATTAAAAAATACGAACTTTCGGAAAAGGATTATTTTGAAGATACATTGAACGACTATTTTGAAGGTACTGTAAATGTAAATAAAAATCCAACTGAAGAAGACCTGGAGAAAATGAAGATTACTCTTAATTGGTTAATTAAAAATCGTAATAAGGCACGTACTTTTTATTTGAAAGATTTTACTTCTAAACAAGATTTTTTCAATCGTATATCTCTGAATAATTACCGTGGGAATATTCCACAAGAGTCTACATTTAATCTTCATAGTTTTTTAAACGAAGATTTTTATCACTCCAAATAAAAGATCAAAAACCATTCCCTAAAGTGAAAAACTGAATAATTCCGGACATTCTTTTTGTTATTATTTTTTGAGTTATATACAAAAGTCAAATGATGGCAAAACAAATGGGATGGTTGAAAAAGTGAACATCTTTTAACGCTATGGAAAAATGGTATGAATTAAAACCGGAAATATCTAAACAAAATCCTATTGATTTTAAGAATAAATTATTAACTTTCAAACAAGATCATTATTCAGGTTTTCTTCAACAACCTTGTTAAACTTGACAGTAATATTTAGACAATAAAAAAGGGAAGAAATGAAAAAAGTAATCGCAGTTATCGGGGCTACAGGCTCACAAGGAAGAGGAGTTGTTAATGCACTTGTAAAAGAAAATAAATTTAAAGTAAGAGCATTAACCAGAAATCCAGACAATTATTCAGGCAATGCAGATGAGGTTGTAAAAGCAGATTTAAATAATCCGAAGTTAATGGATGAAGCATTGCAAGGAGTTTATGGTGTATTTGCCGTCACCAATTTTTGGGAAGGTGCTGATGAAATTAAACAAGGTACAACCGTAGTAAATTCAGCAATAAAAGCAGGAGTAAAGCACTTTGTATGGTCAACACTACCAAACGTAAAAGAAATTAGTAAGGACAAATTCCAGGTACCACATTTTACTTTCAAAGCCGAAGTGGATGAAGTTGTAAAGAACGCAGGTTTTGACCGTTATACATTTGTTCAACCTCCATTTTATTTCCAGAATTTTACGAGTACGCTAGCTCCTCGAGTACAAAAAGATGGTAGAAAAGGTTGGGTTTTGCCTATCGATCCTGCCAAAAAAGTTATTCACATGGCGGACATTAATGATTTAGGTAAAGTAGTAGCCGGTGCATTTGAGCAACCTGAAAAAGTTGGAAATGGTGAATATCTATCATTATCTTCTGAAATTTTAAGTTTTAATGAGATTATTGAAACTTTAAATAAACAAGGGCATAATTTCACTTTTCAACAAGTAACAAGTGAAGTGTTTTCTACATTTTTTGAAGGAGCTCATGAACTTGCTGAAATGTTCGGATACTTTGAAGAATATACTTACATGGGACCTTCATCAGATTCAAGAATAAAACTTGCAAATCAAGTGAGTACAGAATCTTTCTCCTCTTTTACAGAATGGGCAAAGGTTAATTTAAAAATTGGAAAGCAATAACAACATCATTAACCTTACAATGCAGATAGTTATTCTGAATGAGAAGGGAAAACTTTATTTTTTTTAATTCTCAATTTTTCCCCAAAAACGAAAAGATTTTCACATCTTTTGTACGCTCAGAATAGCATATAACGTATAAAAGATTCATCTTGCAGCCCCGATATAAGGCATCGGAGGTAAAAACACTGGAGCAGGCGGCTTATCGGCAACATCGTTATGTGTCGAATAAATATTAGAATAAATCGGAATGTGGACC
>CBFDUR010000209.1:0-4652 GCA_965613005.1 uncultured Ignavibacteriales bacterium | reverse complement strand
AGTTTGACACTTGTTAGGTCATCAGGGTCAAAAAACGTTGATTTTGGCTCATAATCGCAACATTTGATTTAGCCCGCAGGAAAATGTAGTACAACTATACCCTTGACAAAGACATCTAACTATATTATATTAGTGATGGTTATAATTTATTATTATAGGACAGTATTATGGCTCGCTTTAGAAGAACAACAGCAAAGAAGAACACCTATCTGCAATATGTCAGATCATACCGTAACGAACTAAAACAACCTGCTACAGAAGTTATTGCAAACTTAGGAAACATCTCCAATATGTCCGAAGACAACATTGAGAGTTTAACTCTCTCTTTTATAAAAGCAGTAAAAATGCAAGACAAATTTCAACTGAATCATTTTCGAGCCGGTAAGGGTTATCACTATGGAACTTGTCTTCCGGTAATTGCTATTTGGCATAAGTTGGGGTTGGATGAAATAATAAATAATTCTCTATCAAAAAAAGTAACAATACCGGTATCAAAGATCAGTCTTATCCAAACCTCAAACCGATTTTCAGATCCGGGCAGCAAACTTGCTTGTTACCGCTGGCAAAGTCTCTCTATGTTTTCACAGATAAAAAACTTCATTAGTTTACCTGAGGATGAACAAGAGAAGCTACATACATATTATCGTTCATTAGAATACTTGTGCGAGGCAAAGGAGAAAATAGAAGAAGAGCTATACTATCAATTGAAATCTTATGGGATGGATAATCGATTAGTACTATATGACATAACCTCAGTTTATTTTGAAGGGAGTCAATCGGAGATAGGGAAAAAAGGGTATTCAAGGGATAAGCGCCCGGATGCCGAACAAATAGTAATCGGACTGGTTATGAGCAGAGACGGCATACCGATTGCACATCATGTATTTGAGGGAAACAGACCCGATAAGACAACGGTAGAAGAAGTAATAGAAGATTTAAGGGAACGCTTTTCGATAACGGAAATTGTCTTCGTTGGGGATCGTGGGATGCTTACGGTTGAAAACATCGATACGGTCAAGTCAAAAGGGAATAATTATATTCTCGGTATGCATAAGCGAAACAGACGCATAATAAAATTTCTATTGGAAAGAATAGATAAAAAAGTAGAGTGTCAAGAAATTCGATACGCTGATTTATCAGAAGGATTCAAGAAAGAATATAACGAAAAACTAAGATTTATTGTATGTTATAATATTCAGATGGCAGAACTAAACAAAAACAGCCGGGAAAGAAACATTCGGAAATTTGAGAATTTGATAAAAGAGACAAAACTAAAAGGAGAGTTAGACAAAATAAAAGAATCTCATTACAAACTAAAATCATTCTTGTCTAAGTATCACATAACGAAATTCTATAAACTTACAATAGAGAAAACAACGAAAGATAAAACAACACAGTCAAAAGAGAAGCGTGATGATTACGGCAAAAAAGAAGAACACAATATTCAGATAGAGAAAATAGATTCTGCAATATTAGCAGAAGCAAATTTAGACGGACGGTTTTTTATACAGACAGAAGTTAGCTCACAAGAATTTAATAAAGAAGAAATAGTAAAATCATATAAATCTTTACAGAAGGTAGAACAAGCCTTCAAAGTCATAAAAAATGAATTTGATATTAGACCTGTTTATCTGCGTAAAGATAATCGCATAAGAGGTCATGTAATGATTTGTTATCTTGCCTTGTTGATTAATATTTTGTTAGACAAGAAGATGCAAGAGGTATTTCCCGAAATGGAAAATGCCCAAGCAAGAAAAGTTAATTTGAAAAAATCTGAACATAACGAGGATGATCCGTTAACTATGAAAACACTCATGGAAGAATTGGATACTATTCGTTTGATTCCATTATACATCAATGGCAGCGAAAGCCCTAAATATATAAGTACTCAAATAGGAAGAAATTTGAAGAAACTCTTTTCATCACTCGGAATAATAAATGCAATGGAACCCCAAAAACTTCGTCTCGCGACAAAGGGAAAGACGACCAATTATAATCAACTGGAGTTACTTTTTACTTAGGGGGTGGAATAATAAGTTTAGGGGGTGGAATAATAAGTTGTAAATCTATAATATATAAATTATTCTATTCCACCCCCTGTAAATCTATCATATATAAATTATTCTATTCCACCCCTTAGATAAGAATATGCAAATAGCAGGAAAATACCTTATGTAGTACAACTACGTCATATCCACTATCCTAATCCATTGTCTTTACACTAATTAGCTCGGGGAAATGTCAAACTAAGGGTATAAATTTATTATTTTTCATTAGTTTAATTTTTCCTGCGTACCCGGTTTAAAACGAAATAGAGCAACTGAAACCGTTAGATTTTTTTTAGTGATAAAATGCATATAAATAGGAACTACCAACCCATCGTAAGCGTCTATTCCGGTGTAATCTCCAAAGAAAACTTTTTTATTACAAGCAAACGGATCTTGGTTTATTTTGTAGTTAATAAAAGTTTTTCCTCCATCAATACTTCTTGCTAATGTAACGCCTGTCATTGTACCTTTAAGATTTCTCCTATCATAAAACACAATATTTACTGAACCGTCGATAGGATCAACCGCCATCCACGTTAAAAATTGATCTTTTCCATTACCTAACGAATCATCATTTACCCTAACGGGGTTAGACCATATTTTCCCTTCATCTCTTGAATATTTTACAAATACATCCGGGTCACCGTTTCTATCATCGATCCAATTCATATAAATTGAACCTCTATATGGGCTGTTGCTTAAATCGACTTTTGTGACCGGCATACCGTTACTTCTGTTAATTCCAGGAATATTAAAATCCCACCCACCTCGAATATATCCTATCACTTCATTTTTACTAAATGTCTTTCCCCCATCCAGCGACTTTGTAAATACCAATCCTCTTGGTCCAGCCCAAATAACATAAACTTGTCCTTCCGGACCTACAGCCGTAATTGCACCTTCAACAGTATTACTACTATCCAAGCAATTTCCTCCTTGGTTTGAAATCCTTATGTAAGGAGAAAAAATTTTCCCGGAATCTGTGGACGTGGAAAAATATATTTGAGATGAATCGGCTGGATTCTTACTTGCATACTTAGCAAAGTGAGTCCATGCTAAATAAACATTTCCTTTATACGGAGAAATCGGTGAATTATCTGTAACAACATAGGGTTTATCTTCTAGAGGATTCGGAGTATTATAATGCTCTATCACTCTTGAACGTGTTGACCATGTTAAGCCGCCGTTATAAGAAGCACTTACAAAAATTCCCGTTGAAGGGAAAGAGCGATGCCCACCATAAATTCCATAAAAAGAAATATATGAATGATAAACAATTCCATTACTGCTGAAAGCTACTCCGTCATCACCCTGTATCCGGTTATACGGATTTTTTGTATGAATTTTTATCCAAAGATTACCTCCATCCATTGTTACATAAGTATTGTTGGCGAGGCCGGGAAATTTTTTAATTTTCGTGATAAAAGCAGCAACCATATTATTAGTATCGGTCGGATTAATTGCAATAGTAACTTCGGCAGGTTGATGCTCCCCAAGATGACTAACCTGAACAACCTTATTGAATTGTGCAAACAAAGGAAATGTTATTAAACTGCTGAATAACAGCATATTAAGAATTTTCAGATACTTCATTTTTTTGCCTTCATTTTTCGTTTAACAATTACGGATAATTTATTTAACTGAACTTTAATTCTTGATTAATAGTCATTATTATACAATCATTCTATTATTAAATTATCAAAATATCTTATTTGATACAATTAATATTAAGGATAAAATTGTGCGAATTGATATAGGATAAATAAAACTGATTAATGTCAATTATTATTTCTCATCAACGACAATTAAAATTATTAATTTCCATTATAGTTAAAATTGATATTCAAAATATTTCAGAAATGTTGTTGGTTATTATTTCCCGAAATGTTCATTCAAAATTTCAGTTACCTGCCCCATAGTTTGAATACCGGCGGTGGCTTTCACAATTTTTCCGTTCTTAAAATAAACGGTGAAAGGTAATCCTGAAAAATTACGGCATTCAGGTAGATTTCTAATTACGTGAGCATCAGGCAGATCAAATTCCATATCCCTGAAAGCGACATGAGAATATTCGTTCTTAAGCTCCTCCATAATACCGTAAATAGGAACACACATCGGTCCCATTCTACCACAGCAAATCATTACGTTTTCATTTTCTTTATTTGTTATATCAAAATCATCTTCCGAGGTTATGTGTTTGAGACTTGTTTGTAACATGATATTTCCCTTTTTATTTTCAAAAAATATTAACCGCTTTACAATTATCATTCTTGATAAAAAAATTTTCATATTATGCGATGCTTTAAGTATAAAATGGATTCCAACTTAAAAACGATAAAAAGATAACCTAAAAGATTAAGTTTACAATAAACTTTACAAAGGTCATTGTATTATTATATATTTTTATTTATTTTAAAACTGATTTGTAAACTAAATCTAATGAATCTTATTTAAAAATTTCAAATATTATTGCTGCAACTGAGATCACAAATGCAGATGCTATTCACCCTGGCTATGGTTTTCTTGCGGAAAATGCACATTTTGCCGAAGTCTGTGAATCTATAGGCATCACCTTCATCGGGCCGTCTTCCGAGCATATTGCGT
>CBFDUR010000208.1:0-4655 GCA_965613005.1 uncultured Ignavibacteriales bacterium | reverse complement strand
CCGGCAATAAAAGGAGATTGATATTCATCATGGAAAACCGAAATTCCAAGAGCAACCTTCCCGCTTAAAAACGGAAGGGACGAGTTAATCCCCGTCAGAAAATCATTATTACTTTCGTAAAGTAAATTCAATTGGATGTTATTAAAAGGAGCGTAGGAAAGCCCTGCAAGAATGCCTTTTTTTCTTCTCAATTGATAAGTTTGATTTTGTCCGGATGCCGTGCGTTCATTTATATCCAGGAAATTAACCGAAGACAAACTTAATGCCAAATTTTTGAATGGAAAATAATTTAATCCGAAATCAGCTTTCCAAAAATTAGCATTTTCAACTTGACTATCCCTTTTCAAATACAAAGAATCGGAGTAAACCGGTACAATACTTTCATGAGCAAACTGCTGAGAAAAATATCTCAAAGTAAATCCAACGCTTAAACCCGGTAAAAAAATATATGAATATCCTACTCCAAATAATTCATTATAGATAAATTTTGAAACAATAGATTGAGCGCTTGAGTCTTGCAATAAGATGGATTCACTTGATAAAAAATCAAATTCCTTGCTGTAACCGGGTGTATAACGAGCTGATATTATATTATTTCCTAATCGCTTTGTAATTGCAATTAAGTAGATATTTGAAGCTGTTTTCTGAGAAAATGTTTCGCCATATTCCAAAGTAAAGCCCCAATCTTTAATCATGGAAAAACCCGGGAGATTACTTTCAAAACCGTTAATCAGTGAGTTCCCTTTTTCAAGGGGCGACCGGTAACCGGAAAGCCCAAACGAACTTTGAGCCGATATTTTTATGGATAAAATCATCAATAAAATTATTTTTACTATAAATTTTAATTTCAATGTATATCTACAAAAATGCTGTGAATACTTTGTGATAAAACGAACAGATTATCCCTGCCGAACGAACGATGAATATCATACCGGCGTATTAAAGTAAAAACAAGTTGTGAAAATTTTTTAAGCTGCAATCTGTTAAGTAAATCCGGCGGTATTTTAAATTCCCCATCATCCCGTGTTTTTAATTTAAATAATGGGAATATATATTTTCTGTTTTTTGTAACAACTCCTATTATTATTACGATATCTTTATCATTAACTCTATTCCAAACTAATAATACATGAAGATTGTTATTTTTCACACTACCCTTTAGTATTATATTTCCGGTTATTTCCGCCGGGGTAGGTATCTCAAAATTTGTTTTAGGACCCATTTTAGGATAAAATTTAAAATTCACAGCGGAACCGTAATGGAATTCAAATTGATGAGAATTATTATTTCCGTAACCAACCAATTCATATTTAAATCCCAATGCAGTGTCGACTGTTTTTCCCATATAATTAAATTTTAGTTTGTACGGGACCAAATTGGCTTTAACGGAATTAAACATAACCTTGCCCGGCGTTTTCGTATGATAACCTATTAACCGGCCTCGAGGGGTATGAACCGCTTTGCTTTTATCGAAAAAAATTGATTGTGCTAATGAAATTTTTCTAGTTTTAGAATTTTTGGTGACTTTTATTCCGCTTACATTAATAATATTTTGAAATGAAGTTAAATTGCTTGCTATTCCCGTAGTATCAAAACCGTTACTGAAAGAGATGTCGGAAGTGTCTTTTGTAACAATCGATATTTGGACCGGATCGCCGGACGGACCACTATCCTGAATTAATTCGGTAGGAGCGGGTTTTTCGCATCCATATAAAATTAATCCGGATAAAATCAGTGCTGTATAATAATTTATTTTTTTCATCTTCGTTAAACTTAATATTGTAATAATTGATTTTCAATTTAATTATCAAAACAATTTCCATTGTAATTTTTTATTAATCAAAAACCCGGCTGCTAAATTGTGTTTTAGCTGCCGGGAAGTGATTTATAAAGAAACTAATAAATCAATAATAAATAATGGATTCTTCAATTAATAATGTACAAAATAGGGAATGCCCCATGTGTTACTTTCAACTGCTACTGAATCATCATAAATTACTTGATGAGGGAATACATTTATAACCGCAAAAGAAAATCCCCCCCATCTATGAGTTTCAAAAGTAAGTTGATATACTTTATAATAACCGTTTCCTTCAGGCGTCGAAGAAACTAAATTGAATTTAGCCTTTGACCTATTAATACCATGCATATTCCCGCCGTGAGTTAAGGTTACAAAATCGGTATCCGCATAGGCGCCGGTCAATTCCAGCTTAACGGTTATTGATCTGTTTCTATGTATTCTAGGTATTCCTTTCCACCGGCCTCTTCCACCTTTGCCCCTAGAAAGAAAATAATTACCCGGTGAAGCAACTACCAAACTATCACCATTAGAATAGAAAACGGTTATTTTTTTTATTTTTATGTGTGAGACCGCAGTTCCACCCTCCGGTAATGAAACTGCAGACAATCTCCATCCGCCGGTTGAATCATGGACATTAATTCTTTTATGGAAGATTAATTTCCCGGTTATTGTTGATAAAAACGGCTTTCTAATCAAGGTATCAGGATGGCTACTTGTAGAATCATAAGAAGCTACAATAAAAAGAACACCCTCAAAATTTCTCGTGTAGGTAGCAAAAGCAGAATCGCCCACAATATTTACATTGAAATCACGGCTTACTAACCGAACTCTTTGCCATACCCTGAATGGATAAATATTTGCCTGAACTTTCCCCATAACAGACATAACATCTTCTTCATTATAGTTTGGCTCAAATGTGGCAACTGCCGAATCTGCATCTGCAATTTTTTGAAGAATCATTTCATCCGAAGAAGTACTGTTAAGAGGATACGGTCCGGTAGGTGAGTTTTTACAACCTGTTATAATAACTATGAACAAAAAAAAGGATGCTATTGCCGGACTGATTATATAAAATGAATTTTTTCTCATTGGGTAACTCCTTTAAATTATGTTTGTTGCGTAATGATTTTAAGAGAATTAAAAATACTTCCTTTTCATCACACATAAACTTTTATGCCAGAGTCAAAATCAATTATAATTTCTGCATCTACAATAACTTAACAATGAATTGCTTATAAATGGAATGCCTGGTTTCATAATTAAAACGCCTGATGTAAATTCTTCAGGTAAATTGCGTTTTTTGATGGAATGAATTTTGAGAATACCGGTTTTCCGATAAAACGTTCCGGAGCTAAAAAATCACGTACATCATTTGTCAGATTTTTTCATTTCAAAAAATGAACGGCTATTAAAAAATTTCTATTGAATATTGAAATTACAAGAAAAAATTCCCCGTGATAATAAAACGGATAGCGATAATAGATGAAATTTAATTCGGATAAAAGTAAAATATAATTATTTACAAGTCAATTTTGAAGTATGAATGTATATTATCCTCAACGATATTTTTGTTTTTTATGTCAAGATTTCTTGAAAGGAAATTATTATAATTCAAAACTTTGGTCATTCAATAGTCATTTATTGTCATTTAAAAACCAACAGACACAAAGCAATAACTGACTTAATGACGGCGAAGCCAAATGACTTAATGACAGCAAAGCTAAATGACATAAAACAATGTTTGCAGCTTGCCGCGCTAGGAAAAATTGACTCTTTAAGAGGGATGACATTGTGAGCCTTTGGATTTTTCCGACCGGATTCACGAGTTACAAAAAATGTAATCGAATGAAACTGCTAATAAATTTTATCATTATTACATCTTCTACAAAAAAAATCTAATTATATGAATCTAGATATATTAGTATTTGCAGCACATCCGGATGATGCCGAACTTTCGATGGGGGGAACAATTGCCAAATTTACACATGCAGATCTTAGAGTGGGAATTATCGATTTTACTAGAGGTGAATTAGGGACACGAGGTACCGCCGAAACCCGTCAAAAAGAAGCATTTTTAGCCGCGATAACTTTGAAAGCGGCATTAAGAGAAAATCTTCATATCCCGGATGGGAATATTCAACGAACTAAAGAAAATCTGATGAAGATTATTATGACAATAAGAAGATATAAACCTAAAATTATATTTGCACCTTATTTCAACGATCGTCATCCCGACCATATCGATACGAGTAAGCTAGTTAAAGAGGCAATGTTTTCAACAGGATTATCAAAAATTAAAACCTTTGATAAAGAAGTGATACAGAATGCTTATCGTCCGAATAAATTATATTATTATATGCAGACGTATTCCTTTGAGCCCTCTTTTATTATTGATATTAGTAATCATTTTGAAACTAAAATGAGTGCGGTTAAATTATATTCATCTCAATTTCATAATCCGAAAAGTACCGAGCCGGAAACTTTTATCAGTCGACCGGAATTTATTAATTATATAATTTCGCGGGCTCAATATTACGGTTTCCAAATTGGTAAACGGTATGGTGAACCGTTTTTCTGTGAAGAAAAAATTGAGCTTGATTTAATTAATGTTTTGAAAAAAATTAAATACCTTGTTGTATTCCTTGTCTTTATTTTTGTTGGTTTTTTCTTTCTTAAATTAACCTGGCATCATTACAAAATGATTACCTATCCATATCCTTTGGAGTTTCGGGAAGGAGCGATGTTGGTAACGACGGATTTATTGGTTAAGGGGCGCAACCCTTTTTCCTGGGATGAGCAGCCGCAGCATACCAATATGTATGGGATCGTGTATCACCTTATTGTTTATCCGTTC
>CBFDUR010000207.1:0-4665 GCA_965613005.1 uncultured Ignavibacteriales bacterium | reverse complement strand
CAAAGTTTAGATATTACTTTAAGCGATATATCCTCTGCAATTACTGAAAACACAAGACAACAAACAATCGGTAATATAAACGGGAAAAATAAAAGGTATTTCATCCTAATAGGAAGTAAAATTCTTTCGTCGGGAGAACTTAAAAATATTGATGTCTTTACAAGAGAGCATTTATCAATTAGGCTAGGGAATATTGCGCAAATAGTTGATTCACTTGCAAACCCGGAAAGCTATGTAAGGATAAATGGCAAACCTTCCGTAACTTTAGAAATCGGTCGAGAGCCGGGAACCAATATGTTAAACTTGGCTTCTTCCGTTGAAAATAAAATATTGAAAATTAAAAAATCGCTTCCACAATCACTTGCCATAATAAAAATTTTTGATAAAAGTAAAGATATGAGAGGTGAGATATCGGAACTATCCGATAAAGTTATCCTTTCCATAATTGTAATTTTTTTGGTAGTGCTGTTTTTCTTCAGAAATATTTTTCACTCTTTTATTATCGTATCATCCGTTGTTTTTTCATTGGCTGGCGGAATAATTTTCCTTTCGTTAAGTGGAATAGGATTAAATATACTCACACTTGCTGCGCTTGCCCTATCACTGGGAATTGTAATCGATAACAACGTAGTAGTTGTAGAAAATATTCTTCGTCATTTTGAAGATGAATCTACAAGTAGTCAGGATAAGACAAGCTTTATTCAAATAATTGTTGCTTCATTACAAGAAATAAAACTCCCCTTGATAGCCGCAACTTTTACTACAATAGGTGCACTTATTCCGGTATTTTTTCTCCCGGCTGATTTAAAACCTTATTTTCTTCAATTTGCTGAAACTACAGCAGTGGTGATAGCTTTTTCTCTATTGATCGCTTTTGCGTTTGTGCCGGTGTCTTTACTAATTTTTTCGAAATTTCGCAATTATAAAACCGGTCAAGGCAGTAACAAATTTTCTATACGGATTAAACAAATTTATACTGCCATTGTAACCTGGACTGTTCTTCATAAAAAGACTGTACTGATTTTAGCAGTTTGGCTTTTCGGTTTCCCGATTTGGCTTCTACCTTCAAATATAGATACTTTTAACGGACTGGCTCAAACTTCCACAGTTGTGAAAAAACTTGCCGATTTTTACAATTCTACAATTGGAAGTGATTTTTACACAAACATTAGGCCTTATGTTGATTATGCACTCGGCGGAGCTTCACAATTATTTTTTCAGCATGTATATAAAGGTGAACCGTGGAACTTCGGTAATGAAACTTATCTTATGTTCTCCATTTATGCGCCTCAAGGTACACCTCCGGAGCAATTAAATAAATTCACAAAACAAGTTGAAAACTCACTTTTGCCTGATAGGAAAAATATAAAGACAATAACCACTAGAGTGTATACCGATTATGCAAGTATAAAAGTAAATTTTTCCGCCTCCGTTGCGAGCACTGCCATTCCTTTTATTATTAAAAACCGTTTAACTAGTCTTGCAGCAAGAACGGGAGGTTTTAATGTAGGTGTTTCAGGTTTCGGACCGGGATATTATATCGGCGGCGGAAGCTTTTCCAGTCTTCAAATTAAGGTATTGGGATATAATTATAGAATGGTTAAAAGTATATCCCAAAAATTAAGTGTAAGATTAAAACTTAATCCCCGCGTTGATAACATTAAGATCGACAGGCTTCCCTGGGAAGCACAAAATTACCAAATCGTTGCGAGTATCAATAGACGAAGTTTAAACATGTATGGAACAAATATTTCTGATTTCATTCATAATTTTTTGCCCAATGTTTCAACCGATTTATCGAATATACCGATTTCCGTAAATAATGATCCTGTTAGAACGGTTGTTAAATATAGTGATTATCATAATGCTTCTATCTCTAATTTACCAGGAAAAGAAATCACATTAAATTCAAAAAAATCTCGCATAGAAGAATTTATAAATCTAAAGGTTGAACCTGTTATGCCGGTTATTCAAAGAGATAATCAGCAGTATTCAAGATATATTACATTTGACTTTATGGGCCCTTATAAATACAGTGATGAATTTATAAATTCAGTAATTAAATCTTTTTCGATTCCTCCTGGTTATAAAATTAAAAAACAGCAATTCTTTTTCAACTTTCAACCAAAAGAAGCGCTTCCACTTACACTGTTAGGGCTCCTTTCTGTACTCATAGTTTTTATGGTTACTGCATCATTGTATGAATCTTATAGGAAACCGTTCATCATTATTTTGTCTGTACCAATGTCTCTAATAGGCTTGTTTTTGATTTTTTATTTGGCAAATGCTAATTTTGGACGGGGAGGTTATGTCTCTGTTTTGTTTCTTGTGGGGTTGGCTGTGAATAATGGTATCTTGCTGGTTGACCGGATTGCTCAAGTTGATAAAGTCTCGGTATTAACCGGCAAAAAAGCACGAGCAGAAATGATTGCCGGATTTGCTTCTCAAAGACTCAGACCAATTTTGATGACGGCTTTAATTACTACCGCCGGCTTCCTACCGTTTATTATACATGCAGATATTTATTCCTTCTGGTATACATTTTCGCTGGGAATTATCGGCGGGATAGCCGTTTCAACATTTATGATATTGTTGTTAATGCCCGCTCTTTTTGAATTAATTAGCGGGAAAAAGACATGAATAAAATTCTTATCAATAAAATGAAAATATTATTATGAAAATGAAAAAAGTAATCATTATCGTTTTAGGAATTGTTCTTATTTTGTTTATCGTTTTTATTATCAGTCCTTTTTCGAAAACATCAGTCACAAACGGAAAACTAGCTAATAACTCCCGGAAAATTTCCGCAAATGCAAACAATGAAATAGAATTTCAGGTAACTGCATCTATAGTTAGAAAAGGTGAATTAATAACATGGTTAAACACTAGTGGATATGCATATCCTATTCAAGAATATGAAATAAAACCAAAAATATCCGGTCAAATAACAGAGTTAAATGCTTATGACGGGGAAAAAGTAAAAAAGGATGAATTATTATTTAAATTGGATGATTCCCAATATAAGCTAGATGTAAATCAAGCTAAAAGTAATTTAGTTAGAGCTCAAATAGACTATGAACTTCAAAAATCAAGTCAGGTAACAGGTAGCCTTAATCTTTCTCACTATAAGCATAAACTTGACAGCCTATCAATTATTTATAATCGCAAAAAGCAATTATATGAAAAGCAAAAAATATCATACGAAGACTTCAATAGCATTAAAAGGGATTATGAAGCACTAAAAACAATTGCAACATTAAATAGAGAAGATGTAATTGCAAGTAGGAGCGGGTTAACTAATGCTGCAACAAATTATGAAAAAGCCATACTCAATTTAAGCTATACTAAATTTGTTTCTCCCATTTCGGGATTAGTTGCCGATTGTAATATCGCAAAAGGCAGTTATGTTACTTTAGGTGAGCTCTGTTTGAAAGTGATTGATATTTCATATATTAAAATGCTAATTGAAGTAACAGGATCCGATCTTGTAAAGATACATTTAGGTGATCCGATTGAAGCAGAATTTATTGCACTACCTAATAAAAAATTTAACGGTAAAATAATAGAAATTAATCCTTCAATTAATCTTATAAAACGAACTGCTTTAGTAACGGCTATATTGCACAACCAACGATTATTAATCAAACCCGGTATGTTTGCTTCTGTAAAGATTGGAACAAGTACATATTTAAATGAAATTTTAATACCACATTCCGCACTCCTTGTCAGGGAAAATAGGACATTAGTATTTACTGTAAAGAGTGGTTTAGCTCAGTGGAAATATGTTACATTAGGTGAAAGTAACGGGCAGTATTATATAATTAAACGTGGCTTAAAAGCCGGCGATACTCTAATTATTAGCGGTAATTATAATTTAGCGCATCTATCGCGTGTAAAAATTAATTCGTTTGAAAAATACTGAAAATTTTTAGTATCCGGATTCGATGGCTTTTCAAAATCGATTTTGGGTATAAGTTTTACCGAAAACCAAATTAAAGATCTTATATTCAAAAATTCAAATCTCCAAATTGAATTCAATAATAAACATGTTGATAAGAAACAATAATTATCTTATATTTATTATGAGCATATGCTCATAATAAGAAAATTATGGCGCGACCCAAAAAATATAGAAGAGTTTTATTCAATCCTGCCTGTTATTATTTCAAGCCGAAAGGTATACCCATGCATAATTTGAAAGAGATTATCCTTGAGAATGATGAGTTGGAAGCGATTCGGCTGGGAGACATGCTTAAATTATCTCAGGAAAAAGCAGCTAAGAAAATGCGAATATCAAGACAAACTTTCGGCAGAATTGTAAACAGCGCTCATGAAAAAATAGCTGACGGAATACTAAACGGGAAAGCGATTAAAATATTAGAAAATGTTAATAGCGAGTTGAGAAACGGATTGTGGTTTATCTGTTTAAAATGCGGATTTAAACGCCGCATAAAATATCGAAGTGAAACGGTCGATTGCCCCAATTGTAATAATTAAAAGGGAGGTGTAAAAAAAATTAGCAGTAGCAAGTGATAACAAAACTTAAATATAATAATATATTGGAAAACGTAAAGTGTTTTTAATTTACGAGAGCAGTAATAAATTAGTAAAACCTAACTGGACAAGCCAGAACTCAAAAGGGATTCATAGCGACAGTTTATAAAA
>CBFDUR010000206.1:0-4707 GCA_965613005.1 uncultured Ignavibacteriales bacterium | reverse complement strand
CTATTCTGAAGAATGAGAGGGGGAAAACTTTGTTTTTTAATTCTCGATTTTGTCCCAAAAACGAAAGGATTTTCACATCTTCCGAACGCTCAGAATGGTAAAAAAACTATGTTATGTTATAAGGTTAATATTTGCATAGTCTAAAAGTCGCTTCACAGTAATAATCTTTTGATCCATTGCACATTTATTAAATAAATTACTGTGGTCAATCGGATTTGTTTTCATAGATAAAGTGCCGATTCTTTTTATTTTATATCCGAAAATTTTTGTATTTTTCATCTGAAAAAAGTGTTGGTTTGACAAAATTTTTTTAATTATTCAAAAATGAATGTTTTGTAACACTTTTATTATTTTTACTTTTTAGGTATTAATAATAGGTCTCTTCTAAAAAAGTATTTCTCATGTGAAGAAGCTTTGATTTTTAGTAATATTCAAAATTCGAAGGTTTCAAAATAACTTTTTTAGATATACCCCATTTTATAATAAAATAGATAGGAATTAACAATGCAAACAACAAATAATAAACACCCGTGGCATTCGATTACTGCGGGTAAAGAACTACCGAGTTATGTTAATGGTGTTATCGAAATACCGATGGGCTGCAAAGGGAAATATGAGTTGGATAAAGAAAGCGGATTATTAAGACTTGACAGAGTTTTATATTCATCCGTTCATTATCCGGCAAATTATGGATTTATTCCACAAACTTTAGCCGATGATAACGATCCATTGGATATACTGATAATTTGCTCTATTGAAGTGGATCCGCTTTGCATCATTGAAAGTAAAGTCATTGGTGTGATGCATATGCTCGATAACGGCGAAAAAGATGAAAAGATAATCTCGGTTGCGAGGAATGATATGGCGGTTAATTATATTAACTCATTAGAAGAATTGCCCCCACATACAATGGTCGAATTAAAAAGGTTTTTTGAAGACTACAAAAAATTGGAACATAAAGAAGTTGAAGTAAGTGAATTTCTCGGTAAAGAAGATGCTTACGAAACAATAAATAAAAGTGTTGAAAGATATAAACAAAAATATAATAGTTCATTATAAAATGACATAGTTTTATTAAGCTTACATTAATACTAGCTCAATTAAGGTAATAATCATAAGCATTTAATTTCCCTAGAATATTTGCTGCACGAATTGGTGTCTCCGGTTCAGGATGATTTAATGCTCTGATTAGTTTTTGTAAAAAAGATTCTTGTTCAAGGTTATTTTGATTCGAACTGCAAAACGGACAAGTTTTATCGTTTGCTTTTATTTCTTTCCAACAATTATTACAATAATAAATCATACTCGTTAACCTTTTTTTACATCTATTTAATGTCCGAGATTTTTTATATTTTCATATATATTTATATGAGGGTATGTCGGCATTTTGTAACAAGTTCTTTATTATTCTGAAGACAAAAAAATTCAAAAGTCTAACAAATATTTGTTTTTTCAAAAGTCGATAGAATTAAGAGATAAAATTTATTTTTCTGTTTGTGACAATGGTGTAGCTACTCATTTGGAATATATTTATTCTAAAATGCTTATTTTGATAGTAGCGGCATTAATGATAGTTTATAAGAAAAAGGAACTACCGGTAATTGAAAACGGAAATCTAATTGAGATGATTCAAATTAAAGATTTTTTACACAACTATCCTCCCGAATTCTCTAGCAAAGTACCGGCAGAAAATTATTAAATAAAGGCTTCTTTAATAACTAATAGATAAGCAATTTATATTAATTGATAAGAAAAATATTAAATTATTTTTATGAATATTTATTCTTTACCATCAATATTAGCGTTTACTGTAAATATTAGTATAGCTTTTATTATATTTCTGGATAATCCAAGATCCAGAATAAACCGCTGGTTTGCTGCATTTGTAATGGTTTTTGTACTTTGGAATCTTTCCGAAATTTTAATTCTAACTACATCAAAATATTCCGAAGCATTGTTTGGAGCTCAAATATTATATAGAGTAATATTTTTACTTCCATCATTCTTTGTAGCAATTGCTTACAATTTTCCTATTCCAACTGCCAAAATAGCTAGTAAAGTTTATTTCTATATCTTATTATTTTTCATTCCCATAATTTTTTTGATACTTTCTTTTCCGAATTTTAAGATAGGCATAATTCATTTACAAAATGAAAGAATAGGATATTTTTATAAATTAAGCTATACTAATGAGCTCTTATTCAACCTTCAGCTTATTATTACTGTGCTATACCTGATTTGGGGTACCACCGTTTTAATAAGAAAAATTCCAAAGCTTAGGACTATCAAGCAGAAAAATCAAACCTATTTTTTAGTAACCGGTTTTATTGTTATCATAGTATATTTTCTTTTGATAAATATTTTCCGTTTTTATTTGACTTCTGTGTTCTCAGCTTATTTTCTTAATACGATATGCGCTCTAGCAGTAAATATTTTTTTTCTCTACATCTTGCTTCATTTTAAAACATTTAATGCTAGAAATGTTTTACGAAGCGGAATTACCTATTCAATTATATACACCTTTATTTTATCAGTCTATTTTATAGTTGTTAATATTTTAAGTCAAACTATAAACAAAGTTTTTCGTGTCAATTCATTTATTATTTCGGCATTTATAATTCTTCTGCTCGTATCTTTAATAAAACCCTTGGAAACCAAAATCCAAAAATTGTTGGATAAAGTTTTTGTAAAAGATAGAGCAAAATACATGCATAAATTTTCACAGTTAAATATTGAGTTACAAAAATACTTAACACAAAAGGAATTATTGACTAAAGTTATTAATTTTATTAAAAATAATTTCCTAGTCCGGGAGATTGCTCTTTATTTAAAGGATGAAGATAAAAATTATTATAATCTCAAAAACAGAAATGATATTATCAATTCTAATCTTGTTGATAAGATTAAAGATTTTTTCCTATCGAATAAAAGGGCAGTTGAACTGTACGAATTTGATTTAGAGAAAATTGTTCCGGCCTTTTTAAATATGTTGAAAAAAGAAAAAATTGAGATAATTCTACCATTAATCTTTAACGATGAAATTTTAGCTTTTCTATTTCTTTCTCAAAAAAAATATAAAAGTAAGTTTACTGATGATGAACTGGGAAGGCTTACAATACTGGCTAACGAAATAGTCATTGCTTACAATCGAAATAAAATCTTTGAGGATTTACAACTAAGAAAGGAAGAAGAATTTAGATTGGAGAAATTAGCGGCAATAGGTCAAATGACTGCAGGGATAGCTCATGAAGTTAGAAATCCGTTAAATACTATATCTGTTTCCGCTCAAACAATTAAAAAAGGGGGGTTAAAAACTGATGAAAATAATGAATTATTGGAGTTTATAGTACAAGAAGTTGATAGGCTTGATAATCTATTAAAAGATTTCTTAAAATTATCGAGAGACCTGAAAGTGAAATTTGAAGTTGTGGGAGTGGGAACGTTATTTAGTAAAATTATAACTGCAATTGAAATTCAAAATAAAAATAATATTAAAATTACTTGTGAATGCGAAAAATCGATTAAACTCAAAACTGATCCGAGCCTTCTCTATCAGGTTTTACTAAACTTGGCCTTTAATAGCATTGATGCAATCGTTGAACGTTGTAAAAGGGATGAAAATTTTAACTATTCTCTAGGAAAGGTAAACTTCTCTTCACATAATATGAATGGTAAAATAATAATTAAAATTCAAGACAATGGAATTGGTATACCAAAAGAAAGATTAAACTATATTTTTAACCCGTTTTTTACAACGAAAGAAGAAGGAACCGGACTCGGACTTTCTATTACACACCATTTTGTTACCAGTTTGAGAGGAACTATTGACGTTAATTCTCTCGCTAATCGAACCGAATTTATTATTTCTTTTCCTAAAAATATAGAGGTGTAATATGAACGAACAAAAAGTGACAATACTTCTTGCCGACGACGAAGATAAAGAAAGGCGAGCTTTAAGTTTACATTTAAAATCCAATTATAATGTGCTTCCGGCTCAAAACGGTAAACGAGCAATGGATTTAATAAATAATAATCGTGTTCATCTCGTCTTAGCTGATTTTAAGATGCCTGAAATGGATGGGCTGGAACTTTTAAACTGGATAAAAGAAAATTATAAAATAATCCCTGTAATCATTATGACAGCCTACGGCAGCATTGAAAATGCAGTTGAAGCAATGAAACTCGGTGCTAATGATTATATTACAAAACCGATAAAAATTGACGAACTGGACGCTATTATTACAAAATTATTACAACTCGGTAAATTGTTGGAAGAGAACGTAACTCTTAAGGAAAGGATTAGAAAATATGAAGGATTCAATGAAATAATTACTGTTAATCCTAAAATGAAATCTTTAATGACATTGATTGGACAAGTTGCACAGACATCGGCAACTGTTTTAATTGAAGGTGAATCCGGAACCGGGAAGATGTTGTTTGCAAATGCCGTTCATTATTTGAGTAGCCGAGCAGAAATGCCTTTTATAGAAATTAATTGTGGGGCTATTCCGCATGATTTATTAGAGAGCGAACTCTTTGGGCATGAACGAGGTGCTTTTACTGGCGCAGTAAGTATGAAAAAAGGAAAGTTCGAACTGGCGAGCGGCGGTACTTTATTTTTAGACGAAATCGGCGAACTCCCGCTGGATTTACAGGTTAAACTACTTCATGTTTTGGAAAATCAAGTATTCACACGTGTCGGCGGAA
>CBFDUR010000205.1:0-4722 GCA_965613005.1 uncultured Ignavibacteriales bacterium | reverse complement strand
TACGTAATTGAATCTATTATCATAATAATCAACCGACTTTGTGTTAAATATTGAATACTTGGAATTATATGTTTTTATTTTAAACTGTTTAATAACATTATGCGGTGAAGGACCACCCACCATTGCACCCGGTAGATAACCATTATGGAAATAAGCAACTTGAGAATGGATATGCCTTGGAAAATTTGAACCGATATTATAAATGAAACTCAAGCCCCAAGGATTTCTTCCTAAAACATAATCGCGTTGAAAAATAGCAAGAGAATCAAACTCTTTACTACCGGTTAATCTATAAAATAGACTGTAACGCAACACCCAGGAATGAATTTGTAGTTCCCCATGAATACGGTAAACCCTCCCTGAAAACCGATGAGTCCATTCTAGTATTGAAACTTTTCAAATTTTGATAAATATATTTTTTAAACCTTGGTGCGAACTCAGCAATTCTATAATCTGCGAGAGAATTAATATTACCCCAGCTCCACCAAAAGTCCGAACCGGCACTATCGGCATACATTTCGGCATCCGATAAATAACTCTTTTTATGAGTGGTAATATATAACTCAATTGCACCTAGCGCTAATTTTCCCAAAAAAGTTTTATCTTGATAAAATCCTGATTCGCTACTATCTATATTTGGAACATTATTCCGGATCGAATATAGATTTTCAGCAGCATTTAAATATTTATTTGCTAATTTATATGATTTAAATTTTTTAGACCAAATGCGGGAAGCCATCGACATAACTGCAGCAAAAAGACCTATTTGATTTTTCCCCATACCCACAAATCCCGGCCGGTCATATCGTAAAGTATCATTTGAAGGCATCCTCCAACCGACTTCATGATCCCTTAAATCTTGCACCTGTGTTATGAGCTTATATTTTGAATAATTAGCCTTTAACATCCAATCAAGACCAATTTTTGCTTCCTCAAGAATATCCGGCACACCGTTATGGTTATTATCAAACCCGAATTTTACCGGATCAAACTCATAAGCAAACATCAGCATGTAAGTCGTGAAGCCGGTGGTCGAAAGAAATTTAATATAATCACCGGCATCATGCCATCCACCCGTAACGTCAACGCCTCCCGGATGGCTGGGATCACCGATTAATCGGACTACATCCCAAAGATGACAGGCTTTATGAAGAAATGGATGAGTCGGTCCGCATCGCTGTTCTCTGAAGAACAACATTAAAGTATCAACTACATTGTTATAAATCATTCGACCGATTTTAAATGGATATGATTTTTTACCTCCAATTAGAATATTGTATTGACCGTCAGTTTTTAACTTTGAAAAATCTATAGTGTAATTGAAATTAAAGTTTCCGTAAGTATCCACTTTTTTCTCAAATTTGCCTGAGAATACTACCCTACCTGATTTTTCATTTACTATTGTAAAATTTTGTTTGTTAATGGGACGTTTTGAGAAAATGACCGCTGTCTTTAAATCGGAAGGTAAAAATCCAACTTGATTTACACGGATATATAAGTTTTTATAATTTTGCGCCAAAAGATTTCCGGCAATTAAAATACTTAGAATGAAGAAAATATTTCGAGTTAATCTCTTCATTTAATTGCTATCCGGTTTGATAATGAAATCATCTTTACAGAACCTGTAAATTATATTAAAATTATTTTTAACTATGCGCAGCCCAATTCATCTTGTTTGACTAAAAGGAATCTAATAGAGTCGGGACGATTCCTTTTTAAAAACGCCTCATTAACTTTTCTTTGTATCAAAACTCGTACCAATCACCTTATCCCAAATCGTATTGCTGACACCAAATCCCTTGGACGGGTCTTGATAATGATGTCTCATGTGATGCTTTTTCAATTTTAACCAAGATTTATTATGAATATTAAAATAATGTATCGCATAATGAGTCATATCGTAGAAAAGATATCCGGCTAAAAAACCCACGAAAAAAGGAAAAACTAATTTCGCACCAAGAACATATTCAAATAAAAAGTAAAAAATAACGGATAGAGGAATACTTAAAGACGGCGGCATAACCAATCTTTTTGAATCATTGGGATAATCATGATGAACACCGTGAAAAATAAAATGTAATCTTTCACCGAATTTTGATTTGAATTTAAAATGAAATACGAAGCGATGAAGGGTATATTCGGTAATAGACCAAACAAAAATACCTAATAAAATAAGTACAATTATATTTACAGCAGACAAATTAAGGAGAAAAATAGTCCTAAAAAGGAAATACAAAATAGCCGGTAAATAAATAATAACAGGAACAGCAGGATGAACTTTAGAAAGCGATTCCATAAAATTGCTTTTAAACATCCTTACTGTTAAGTCTTTGTTGGATACAAAATTTTTAGTCATCTTCCTTTACCTTTTATTCTTTTTTAAATCTAAAAAAAAAAAAAAAATTAATAATTAATTTATCAATAATAAATCAATAAGCTATGGTATAAATCATGATGTTCCAATCAGATACAATTTACTCATCATTTTAAAAATGACTAATTTTTCTTACTTACTCCAATACCCGGGAGATTGCTTAGGGTTATTTTACCATTAATAATTTGCGTACCTTCAAAAACATCGTTTCTTATTAACAAAGCGCCGTCCAGGTCAGCCCAATCAACCAAAGGCGAAAGTTGAGAAGCAGCGGAAATAGCGCATGAAGTTTCGGTCATACAACCTATCATAACTTTCATATTCAATGCTTTTGCAAGAATTATCATTTTGTATGCTTCTCTCATCCCTGTACACTTCATTAATTTTATATTTATACCGTCGTAAATATCTTTTACTTTCACTATATCCGAAATTCTTTGTACCGCTTCATCGGCTATTGTAGGTAATGTACTTTCTTGGGTGAGCCAAGCCATATCATCAAACCTATCTTTCGGCATCGGCTGCTCCACAAATAGAACGCCCTTTTCTTGAAGCCAATTAATCATATCAAGAGCTAAATATTTGTCTTTCCAACCTTGGTTTACATCAACAGTAATCGGTTTATCCGTAATGGACCTGATTATATTGATCATTTCTTTATCATTATCCTTTCCAAGTTTGACTTTAAATACTTGGAAACCGGATACTTCTTTTACTTTTTGCCTAATCATATCCGGTTTATCAATACCGATTGTATAAGAAGTATGAGGTGTTTTTTCCCTATCCAACCCAAAAATATTATACCATGGTTGACCCAATAATTTACCGATTAAATCATGAAAAGCAATATCGATAGAAGCCTTTGCAGCAGTATTGCCCGGTGCAATATTATCAATATCGTTTAATATTTCTTCCAGTTCGAAAACATTGTCGTATTTTGAAATATCTACCTTAGATAAAAAATTCAACACCGAATCATGCGATTCACCCAAGTACGGCGGCATAGATGCTTCGCCAAACCCCGTAATCCCTTCATATTCAATTTCAGTTAATACTACCGGTGTAGTACTTCTTGAATTTGAAGCCACGGTAAATACATTTTTTAATTCAAGTAAATAAGGTTTATATCTTAACTTTAATTTTCCTGCCATTTATCTCCTACATTTTTTGTTAATAATAAACTCACATTAACAATCGCTCAATTCAGGTACGAATAAGAAATTTCCGCGTATTAATTTTACTCAATAAATGGAGCTTGCCAAAGGTACCACACCGTTTTTACCAACGGAATTAATGATTCTTTTAGCTCCTAATAATTGACGAAGCCGGTAAGCACTGTAATTACTTTTCGTTTTATCAAAACTGTTTATTTTCACTCTCCCGGACTCATGGATAAATTCGCTATTGCCCAGGTAGATACCTACGTGTGTTACCTTTTCACTTTTTTGTGTGCTTCCTTTGGAACCAAAAAATAATAAATCTCCCGGTTGTAAATTTTTGAAACCGTTGCTTATATTAACCGGAATACCGACATTCACCTGTTGAGATGCATCCCTGGGTAATAAAACACCGTTCAAGAAAAAAACCGTTTTGGTAAAACCGCTGCAATCCAAAGCCTTCGATGAAGTTCCTCCCCACAAGTAGGGAATCCCCATAAAAGATTTTGCGGTTTTAATAATATTGTTTTCAGTTAATTTCCTGTTTTTCAGCCATTTAAAGTAGTCATAAATATCATTGTTTGAAATAAAAGCTATTCTTCCATCCGGATATTCAACTTTAGTATATTGCCTTTCCGTAGAAATTTTTTTCAGGATATCTCCTATTATAAGGTCTGAAACATGTTGTGATTCACTCTTTGAGTTGATATATGAAAATCCATATTGTTTTGTGAAAATAACTCTTCCTGATTTTTTCCATTCGGAGAGTTGTTCGCTATTTAATCTAGTTAAACTTTCCGCTTCTATCCAGGCAATATATTTGTCAGGGGTTTGCACCAAGAACCAGTTTTTATTTTTTTTAAGAATTTTTAACTCGCTCCCGAGTAATGATTGTGTAGCCATTTCAGCCGAATGTTTAGGCTCCGTTCTTAAATTTGCTACCGACACGTTAACCAAGCCGTAAATCTTATCGCCTAGTTTTTGAGAAGGAAGTAATGTTATCTCATCATTTACCCGATAACCTTCATCTGTTAATTTTTCTATTAATTTTTTTTTGTAAATGTATTTTTTAATTTAATAAATTTGGCAAGTAAAATGTAGATATTTATATTCATTTAGAATTTCATAAAACGGTAAACCGCAAACAACGGACTGTCATTTTGCCGGCACATACCGGATTTTTAGCGGAAA
>CBFDUR010000204.1:0-4724 GCA_965613005.1 uncultured Ignavibacteriales bacterium | reverse complement strand
CATTGATTTTTAACTTACTTATATCGACTTCAATATCGGCGCTATCGCCAAGCGCTCTCATAATTATATTTCTATTTGGGTGATTTTCCGCTTCTTTTAGAGTCAGAAATCCTTCATCCACCAATTTCTGTACTAAGGAATGATCTTTCGTAAGTTGCTTAAGTTTACCTTTCTTAATAGAGTATATTCTAGAATCACCGACATGACCCCAATAGGCGTTGTTATTTTTTAAGAATAAAGCCTCAACAGTTGTCGCCATACCTTTTAAGTTAAACTCACTTGCAGCCTTTTCAAGTATTTTGGAGTTGGCTTCAATTATGGAGAGTTTTATTCTCTCAAGATAATGGATTTCATTTCTTTCAATAAAAAAGGAATGTATTGTTTCAACAGCTAGTTTGGAAGCAACTTCACCCGCTTTATTTCCTCCTAAACCATCACACAAGATACATAAAAGCCCTCCATCAAGTTCGAATATACCGGTTGCATCTTCATTATCGAATCGTTTTAAGCCCGTTCTTGTAAGTAAAGTATATTTAGATTGCATTTATCCTTTATTCGGAATTATACTAACTTCAGTAATTTTATCAAGTTATAAAGATATGATTTGTACAAATCAAATACAATTAGTCTATAAATTTTTCCCTAATCTTTTTTATAACAATTATCTAATTTCAAATCGAATATTATAAGCTTTTAAATGACAGATTAATTTTTAAGATTAAATCAAGACTAAATAAAATGTCTGCAAAATAAAGGTTCTGTTATTTCGAACTCACTTTTTGGATAAAAGATCCTTTGCGGAGTTTACACTGCGAAGTTAATGTGCCCGGAATAACGAGCTCAGTCTTATTAAACAACATCACCTCTCAACAGATAAAACAGAAAATTTTAAATTGTCGGAGGGCATAATTGTGAGTCCTTTAAACTCCTAATTTTCAGAAACTTTATTATTCGATTTTTACTATTACTTTTCCTGTGGTTCTGCCGGATTGAAAAGTTCGTACAGCTTCAATTAATTTTTCAAACTTATATACTGAACCGATGTAAGGTTTACCTAGATTTAATTTTCCAATTTTAACAAGCATATTTTGTAATAATTCAACCCTATCATATAACCAGATAAGATTAAATCCAAGTATTGATTTATTGGACTCAATTAAGGTTAACGTGTCATATACCGGACGGGTTATATATTGGAAAAGCAGCTTTAAATAATTGGGACGGTTCCCGTGAGAGGCATAACCTGATACACCGATAGCAATCATCCTACCTGTAGGAGCCAATAAATTAAAACTATCTTTCTGAATTCTACCTCCCACTGTTTCGATAATTATATCTAATGCCCTACCGTTCAATTTATTTTTCAATTCTTTTTTAAAATTCCTATTTCTAACGATTATTTCATTATATCCTTCAGATTTTAACAAACCGGTTTTTGAGGCATTTCCTACTGTACCAATTGTAAAAGCCGAGTAACTTTTAGCTATTCGATTAGCATACAACCCCACTCCTCCGGCAGCGCTATGTATCAGCACTGTTTGGTTATTCGATATATTCCCCAAATGTACGAGACCATAATAAGCTGTTAATGCTTGAACTACAAAACCGGCACCCTGCTCAAAAGTCCATTCGGAAGGTAATTTAATTAAATGTTGTCGGTCTATAATAATATGTGTAGTAAATGCCCCAAATCTTATTACACCGATAACCCTGTCGTTCACTTGAAATTCAGAAACATCCCTTCCCTTTTTAATAATAACACCTGAAAATTCAAGACCCGGTATAAAATTAAATTTAGGTGCGGCGCGATAAAGTCCCATAATCGTAAAAACATCTGCAAAGTTTATTCCAATAGCTTTAATTTTTACGCAAACTTCATTATCGTTGATTTCAGGCAAATCTTCTTCCACAAGTTTTAAATTTTTCAAAGACCCTGCCTTACTTATCCGGTAAGATAATCCTTTCATTCCTACTCCTTATATTTTATTCTCTAATTTGTTCTAATCTTAGCAAAATTTTATCGAGAAACCGCTACCCCCGGTAGAATTTACGAAATAGCCTTGTAGGTTTCGAAGATAAAAAATCAGTAAAGGTAAAAGGTTAACATAACAGGTCGCTCTAAAAAGCATGAACCTTCACACGATTATTCCAGCTTAATCTATCCTCATACAAATATGGTTAACATTTTACAACAAACTTAGATAAAAGACAAAATCAACTTAATTGATTACGAAAATATTGAAATTTTAATTCAAAAAAAATTCACCCTTAAATCAAATATATTCGAATAAGGGACGAATGAGTTTATTCATTCATAACCTTTGAATAATCTTTGTTTTAAATTATAAAAAGTTTATTTTAAATATTCATTTTTTGGATATTCCATGATGTCGTTATTAACAATAGATAAACAAATTTATAACAAAAAAAAACGATATAAATACTTTAGAGAATAACTGCGAGAATGGCGGAATTGGTAGACGCGCTAGACTTAGGATCTAGTACCCGAAGGTGTCGGGGTTCGAGTCCCCGTTCTCGCACTGATATATTTTAATATTTTTATTTATTAAAGGAAGAGGTTGGTTTGGATTATAAGATAAATGATATTTCTGTTTCGGAAAAAGAGATGGAAGTTACCTATGAGTACAATGAAATAAAATCAAACATTGAAAGTGAAATTAGAGAACAAGTAAAAAAAATCCAAATCCCCGGATTTAGAAAAGGAAAAGTTCCTTTTTCGTTACTAAAAAAAATGTATGGCGATTCGTTGGAATTTGAAGCTTCCCAGGAAATAGCAACCGTCAAGTTTTGGGAATTAGTTAAGGATAATCAACTTCATCCAATAGGGAAGCCTTCTTTAATGGATGTTAACTTCAAAGCTGGAGAAAATTTTTCATTCAAAATTAAATTTGAAGTTTATCCGGAAATTAATGTTGAAAACTATACCGGAAACGAAATCGAAATACCTAAATTTGTCGTTAAGGATGAAGATATTCAAAAAGAGATTGATTCTATTCTAGAGGAAAATCGAACAACTGAACCAACCGGAATTATCGGCAATGATAATAATTATTTAATTGTAGTTGAACTAACCAAAATGGACGATAACGGTAACATAATTCCTGATATTAAGCCCCACACATTACAAATGGATTTCACCGAAAGCACTATCCGGCCTACAATAATTGAAAATGCAAGAGGTAAAAAGATAGGCGAATATTTTAATTTTTCTTTTACAAAAGAAAAACCTCAAGATGCCGACGATAAAAATGAAACAAATGTAATTGAAACTTTCAATTATAAAGCTGAACTTAAAGACATAAAAAAAATTATTAAAGCTGAATTAACCGAAGATCTGATAAAAAAAGTTACCAAAAATGAAATTTCCAACGAACAAGATTTACGTGATAGTATAAAAGAAAGAATGCAGGATTATTATGATGAGCTAATGAATGATTTAACCGTCAATAAGCTTATCGGCTTGATAATAAAAAACAATGATTTTCCCCCTCCTCAATCAATAATACAAAAATATCTTAATGAATTAATAAAAAAGGAAGATGAGGAAACTAAATTACGCGGATATAAAGACATTGATGAGACTAAGTCTGCTGAAAGTTTGGAAAGTAAAGCTGAAGATGGAATAAAATGGTATTTCATTAAGCACGCAATAGTTGAAAAAGAAGGCATTGAGATTCCGGATGATGAATTAAGAACATTAGCCGGAAAAGAATCTGAAAAAAACGGAATTGCAGTTGACAAATTATTAGATTATTATAAATCCTCAGACATTGAAGAAAAACTTATAGAAGAAAAATTATTTAAATTTTTAAAAGAAAAGAATATTATCAAAGAAGTTGATCCGGATGAAATATTAAATAAAGAACCTGAGGTAGTTAAATGAAAAAAAATCATGAAATTTATAACCAGTTAGTACCGTATGTTATTGAACAGACGGGACGCGGCGAACGTGGAATGGATATTTTTTCCCGGTTATTAAGAGAAAGGATTATATTTATCGGCACGGCTATAGATGACCATATCGCTAGTTTAACAATTGCACAATTGATTTTTCTTGAAGCGGAAGATTCCGAAAAAGACATAAATGTTTATATAAATTCTCCTGGTGGAAGCGTAACCGCAGGCTTGGCAATTTATGATACTATGAAATATATCAAACCGGAGGTTGCAACTATTTGTGTCGGAATGGCTGCAAGTATGGCGGCTATTTTGTTAGCCGGCGGTTCTGCCGGTAAAAGAACTGTTTTACCTAATTCTAAGATTATGATCCATCAACCTTGGGTCGGCGGGTTACAAGGGCAAACTTCCGATATTGAAATTCATGCTAGAGAAATGATAAAAACTCGAGATACACTTTACAGAATCTTAGCTGAGCATACCGGGAAATCCATTGAACAGATTGCCAAAGATTGCGACCGCGATTACTTTCTAACTTCTCAAGAAGCAAAAAAGTATAATCTAATTGACAATATTTTAGAAAAAAGAATTCCTTTAACTAAAAAATAACGTTGATTCACCGCTGAATTATTTATTGAATTAAACTGTTTGGCTCTATTCCAAATATGGATTGATTTAAGTATAGCACCATAAATTATTCGGGATCTATAAAATCAGAGTTCTTGGCCCATAGTTTGAATACGATTTAAAAGTGGTATATTCACAAATTTAGTTCGTTAATAAGAATGTCGCAATCTTGAGGTGGA
>CBFDUR010000203.1:0-4735 GCA_965613005.1 uncultured Ignavibacteriales bacterium | reverse complement strand
TATTGGTGAAAAAGCAATTGTAGGCGCTGGAGCTGTTGTTACAAAAGATGTACCGGATTATGCATTGGTTGTTGGAAACCCTGCCAAGGTTATCGGCTGGGTAAGCGAAGCTGGGAAGAGATTGAAATTTGACGAAAATAATCGTTCACATTGTGAAAAATCGGGCAAGGATTATATGATCGAAAATGGAATTGTAAAAGAAATATAATATATAATTTTCCATTTATTGTTTTACTTTTAACTAATTAGGTATTTTATAATTTATTTACATGGAAAAACCAAGAGTTGGGATTTATACTCAAAGATTTAATTTCCCGATGAATACTTTTATTCATCGACAAATTAAAGGAGTTCAATCCAATTATGTACCAATCATTTTAACATCAAATAAAAGTATTGTAATAGGGACTACGCCTGATTATAAAATATTTGCGAAAGAAAAAACTATATCCGGAAGACTGTACCGGGCACTTAAGAAAGTTACCGGTAGTTACTCTATTTTATCTTATTCACAGATTAATTTCTTCAAAAAAATCATTAATGAGAATAACATTAAATTTATCCACGCTCATTACGGACCATCCGGATTGGAAATATTCCCGTTAGCCTTTAAAATGAAAATGCCTCTCTTAGTTTCTTTCCATGGTTATGATGCTTCTTTTTTATTGAGAAATGAAAAATATAAACGTCAAATTCAAAATGTATTTGGATATGCTCATCTTATTGCCGTTTCTAATTATATGGCTCAAAAATTAACGAATGCCGGTGCAAATCCGGACAAATTATCAGTGATTTATTATGGAGTAACTGTAGAAAATAAGTTTGTTACCCGCAAACCGGTTGCTGAAAAATTTAAGAACAATGAACAAATTAATTTTCTTCAGATTTCGAGTTTTGAAGAAAAAAAAGGACATATTTATACTATCCGTGCCTTTAAACATTTTTTACAATATTATTCTAATTGTAGGTTAATTTTCGGCGGGAACGGTTCATTAAGGCAATCTGCCGAAAAATTAACTAAAGAATTAAATCTTAATGAAAAAGTAGTATTTTTAGGAAGCGTTAATCCTGAAGAAGTTTTTAATATAATGGTTGATGCCGATATATTTTTACATCATAGTATCACCGCTGAAAGCGGAGATGAAGAGGGAATTCCGAATGTTATAATGGAAGCAATGGCTACGGGACTACCGGTAATCAGTACTTTCCACGCAGGAATTCCCGAACTTATTGATGATGGAATAAACGGTTATCTAGTCGAAGAGAAGAATATAAAGCAGTATATAAATAAAATGATAAGTGCTTTGAATACTAATCGGAAAATATGTCAAAATGCCGGAAATAAAATAGTCGATAAATTTAATCTTGAAAAACAAAATAAAAAACTGATGGAATTGTATGAAAGAATGTTGACTTAGATAATAAATTATGGAAAGCTAATTCTAAATATGAATATCCGGTAATCTTTCTCGGCTTATTAAATTAGTAGTTTAACTAATTGATTTTTTAAATTCTATTTTGAATGTGATTCGATATATCTTCTTGCCGGATTATATTTTTACTTAGAATACATTTATAAATACTAAAGGAAATCGTTCTATAAATTTTACCACGTACAATCTTTACAAAAGATTCTGAAAAATGGGAATAGTAATACGTCAAAGCTTTAAGAATTTGATAATCATATATTTTGGGCTTGCCATTGGATATATTAATGCTCTTTGGTTATATCCATTAATATTATCTGATTCTGAAATCGGATTAATTAGGCTATTGATAAGCGTATCATTTTTATTTGCGACTTTTGCTTCATTAGGCGCGATCAATATTCCTGCTAAATACTTTCCTTATTTTAATAACAAGAAGCAGCAGCATAATGGTTTCTTATTCTTTCTGATCATTTTCAGTCTTTTTGGATTTACTCTGTTTTCTATCTTATTTATAAGTTTTAAGGATGTAATCTTCAATATTTATTCTCAGAATGCACCTCTCTTACTTCACTATTTTTATTATTTTTTGCCTTTTACTTTCATAATTTTATTTATAAATCTTTTTAAATCTTACCTTGTCATACAACAAAAACCTGTTTTACCCAATTTAATTAATGAAGTATTAATTAGAACGTTTATAGTAATCGGATTGATTTGCTACTTCTATAGTTTATTCAATTTTGGAGAATTTATAAATTTTTTATTGGTTGCATATATAATTGGCCTGGTAGCTCTTTTATTATATACCAAATCACTTGGTGCGTTGTTTCTTAAACCAAATTTTTCGGTTTTTAAAAGTAAATATTTAAAAGCGCTTTTAATTTTCGGAGGATTTTCATTTTTAGGTAATGCCAGCAACATGATTATTGCCAATATAGACGGTTTAATGTTGAGCGCTTATAAAGGATTGGGACAAACAGGTATTTACACTATTGCATTTTTTATTGCTACGGTGATAGAAATTCCCAAAAGATCGCTATCGCAATCCGTAATTTCTTTAGTATCGGAAGGAAATAAAAATAATGATATTGGGTTATTGGAAAAACTGTATAAAAAAACCTCCATTAATCAGTTAATAATAGGCGCGCTTATTTTTATAGGCGTCTGGGTGAATATTGATAATATATTTCATATAATGCCGCATAGTAATATTTATATTCAAGGTAAGTGGGTAGTTTTTTATATTGGATTAGGTAAGTTATTTGATATGGCCACCGGTATTAACGGAGAAATTTTAGGTACTTATTATAAGTATGATTTAATCTTTTTAATCGCACTTGGCTTTGTTGCGGTGATAACTAATTTGATATTCATTCCAATTTATGGTATCACCGGAGCAGCACTTGCATCTGCAATCTCCGTTTTCTCTTTTAATACTGCACGATATTTTTTCCTGCTATTTAAAATGAAAATTCAACCGTTTTCTTTGAACACTATTAAAGTTTTAATCATTTGTGCGGTTACATTCATTTTTAACTATTTTATTCCGGTAGAACGCATTGCTATAGTTGATATTTTAATCCGGAGTATTTTGATCGCCTCACTGTTTGGCGTATTAATTGTTGTTACAAAGTCATCGGAAGATATAAATTCTGTTATATTGAAAGTGTTTAATCTAATTAGAAAAAAATTAAAGTAATTGATATTTTTGACGTATGATTTTTTTAAAATGTTTATATTATTCAAAAGGTAAAAATATCAGCTTAAAGTTTTTAAATAATAATATTCCGACAAATAGGATACAATTTATAAATTGTAAATAATAAATTAATTGATAAGTATCCTTTTAAAAAGGCATTTCCCTTGTGAAAAAGCTCTGACCTTTGTTAATATTTGTAATTTGAAAACTTGAGAATGACCTTTCCGGGTATATTTTATCAATAAAATTTAATAAAGGTTAATTGATTATGAAGTTGGTGATGTTTGTTAAAAGAATTAAAGATGTTTTTCTTAACAAAGATTTAATTCGTAAAAGACAATTAAAGATTCAATATGACAAAATTGGGAATAAAGATGCTTCTTTTGCAATAGCAATAAATTTATTGAATAACGAAAGCATTGTCTATTCCTTTGGAGTTGGAGACGACATTTCCTTCGATGTAGGATTAATTAAAATGTACCGTCTAAAGGTATATGCTTTTGACCCTACTCCTCGCTCAATCGAGTGGGTAGAAAAGAATCCATCGATTCCGGAAAGTTTTATCTTTAATCCGTGGGGAATATCAAATGAAGATAAAATTGAAAAATTCTATCCGCCGTTAGTTGATGCACATGTTTCATTTTCCATAAACAATATTCAGAATTCAAATGCGAAATATATCGAAGGGCAAGTTTACAAGCTGGGGACCATTATGAAAAAATTAAACCACGGGAAGATTGATCTATTGAAAATGGATATTGAAGGGAAAGAATATGAAGTGTTGGATGATATTCTGGAATCTGAAAATTATATTGGGCAGATTGTCGTTGAATTCCACCATCGATATGATAAAATAGGTGCAAATAAAACAAAGAATATTATTAATAAGTTGAACTTAAAAGGTTATAAAATATTCTACATCTCAGATAACGGTGAAGAATACTCGTTTATAAAGAAGTAAAAATTATATATCTATTAATTTGTTCTTCTTTATTTCAAATTTATTCATAATTTATGAATCGCTTCTTAAAAGATATTTTTCTTGTAGAACCGTTTTAATATTTGTTAATATTTACAATTTGAAAATTATCTTTTAGAGTTAACGCAGGAAAAAATATTTATATTCTCCATTATTAAATTTATTTAAAAAGAGCGAATTTCAGGAGAATAACTTTTTAGTTTCAACTCAAAAGTAATTAATTAAGCTATATATAAATAATTGTTCAAACGATAATGAAAATAATTTCAGTAGTAGGTGCCCGACCTCAATTTATAAAAGCTGCATCATTGAGCAGGGAAATACGTAAGCATGAAAATTTACGGGAAATGATAATACATACAGGTCAACATTTTGATCAAAATATGTCGGAGATATTTTTCGAAGAGATGCAGATACCAAAGCCTGATTATAATCTGGATATCAACGGAATGAGCCATGGAGCAATGACCGGACAGATGATGGAAAAAATTGAAATAGTGCTGTTAGATGAAAAACCGGATCTTGTTCTTGTTTATGGAGATACTAATTCAACATTAGCAGGTGCTGTTTCTGCTAAAAAACTTCATATTAAACTAGGTCATGTTGAAGCCGGTTTACGTAGTTTCA
>CBFDUR010000202.1:0-4745 GCA_965613005.1 uncultured Ignavibacteriales bacterium | reverse complement strand
ACCGCTGTCTGGTGCTAAAAAACCCGACAGCTGATGGATGAGCGTGGTTTTGCCCGCACCATTTGGTCCCAGAAAACCATATAGTTCTCCCGGTTTAACTACAAATGAGATATTATTAACTGCGGTAAATGAACCGAATTTTTTAACAAGATTATGTACTGCCAGCATTTAGTATTTACCCGACTTGATAAATATGAAAAATGAAAATGTAGAGCTTTTTTACACAGAGAGAATTCTTCCGGGACAAATTAAAATTCGTTTAAATTGATTTTACCAAAATCCTCAAAAGTTATTGTGGTTAAATCCTTATTATTTGGGTTTGAAATAGTTAGAATCCGCTCCTCCTGATTGCTTATTGCCTTATAAAGAATATTTTTAACTGTTCTAGCATTCCCGAAATTCTTATCCCGTTTATTGTATAGGGTAGTGAGTTTATCTAATAATAATTGCCAAGCACCTTCGTCCAGTTGATAGCCGTTTTTTTCACTTATGACTAAAGCAACTTCAAGCAGTTGTCTCGGTGTGTAATCTTCGAATTTAAAATAATTAGTAAATCGCGATTTTAATCCCGGATTGGAATTAATAAACTCCTTCATTTCGTTAGGATAACCGGCAACAATTATTACCAGTTCTTTCTGATAGTCTTCCATTCTTTTAATCAGTGTATCAATAGCCTCCTGTCCGAAATCGCCCGGGCTTCTTGAAAGAGTATAAGCTTCGTCAATGAATAATGTACCACCCAATGCTTTTTTGATAACTTCGTCTGTTTTTAAACTTGTTTGTCCTTGATATCCTGCTACCAAACCGGTTCTATCAACTTCAATTAGATGGCCTTTCTCTAAAACCCCCAGCTCTTTATAAATTTTACTCAACAAACGGGCAACAGTTGTTTTCCCGGTACCTGGATTACCCATGAACACTGAATGTAAATTTTGCGGTATTACTTTTAGTCCTCTCTGTTTTCTTAATTTAGCAACTTTTAAGCTGCTAACCAACTTGTTAACTGATTTTTTTACTTCCTCCAGTCCAGCAAGTTCAGAAAGTTCTTTTAAGTATTGTTCCAATAATTCAGGATCGCCTTCAACTTTAACTACTTTTTTTTCACTTTCACTGCCGATAATTCCTTTGATATCTTCAAGCTGAATTAACTTTAATGTCTCTTCATGTCTTTCTTCCGCCGGAATATCGGCTATTCGTAATAGCTGATTGTTGCAAGCAGTTTCAACTAAATCCCGTACTAATCTGGCATTACCAAAAGTTTTATCACGCTTTCTATATAACCGGTTAAAATATTTTCGAAGTGGTTCTACCGTGTCTTCATGAAGAGTCAATCTTTTATTGCTCAATAGATTATTTGTAATCTCCATTAATTCACCGGGAGAATAATCCTCAAAAATTATTTTTTTTGTAAATCTTGAGCTTAGTCCGGGGTTACTTTCCAAAAATGAGTTCATTTCATCTGTATATCCTGCAGCAATAACTATAAATTTTCCTCTATCATCTTCCATTCTTTTTAACAAAGATTCTACGGCTTCTTTACCAAAATCTTGGCCATTATCATTTTTCTTTATCAATGCATACGCTTCATCAATAAAAAGAGTACCCCCGATAGCTTCATTTATTATTTTCTGGGTTTTCTCCGCTGTTTGTCCTACAAAACCGGAAACCAAGCCTTGCCGATCCACTTCAACGAGATGTCCTTTCGGTAAGATACCCAAAGCATAATAAATTTCACTAAATAACCTTGCAACGGTTGTTTTCCCTGTACCTGGATTACCTAGGAAAACAAAGTGCGAATTAAATTTGTCCTGTAAATTTGCACCTTGTTCATGATAGAATTTTGCTAGTTTTACTAAATTGTTTATCTCTTTTTTTACGGTCGCTAACCCGGTGAGGTTATTCAATTTACCTAAAGCTTTTCTTAAATGATCTTCGTCAATACCAATAGTTACCATTTTGGCAATTCCATGCGAAAAGAACTGTTTTATATCCTTAAGGCAAATTGTTGTCATAACTTTTTTCGTTTGTTCCGGTTTATCCAATTTCAAAAAACGTTTACTTAAATTTATCTTAGCTTCATTAAAACAATTACGAATTAGCCTGGCATTGCCGAACGTTTTATCACGTTTTCTGTAAAGATCGGTAAATTCTTTTTTCAATATTTCTATTGCTTCACCGGTAACTTTATAATCTTCTTTTTCTGCAAATTTTTTAAATATTTCAATGAGCTGCTCAGGAGTATAATCTTCGAATTTAAAATAATTTGTAAATCTCGATTTCATTCCCGGATTAGAATTTATAAATGAATTCATTTCATCCGGATATCCGGCAACAATTACTATAAAATCACCGGCGGAATCTTCTATCTTTTTGATAAGAACGTCGACAGCCTCTCGCCCGAAATCCTGTTGATTACCTTCTTTTATTAATGTATAAGCTTCATCGATAAAAAGGACACCACCTTTTGCAGCTTCAATCACTTTCTCTGTCTTTTGTGCCGTTTCACCTATATATTGCCCCACCAGACCGGCTCTATCTACTTCGATAACATGACCATTCTCCAATAAACCCATAGCTTTAAATATTTTTCCGAGAAGACGTGCAACAGTAGTTTTTCCCGTGCCGGGATTTCCTAAAAATACCGGGTGAATAGATAAAGATTCCTGGGTTTTCAATCCATGTTTTTTACGTTCATTTATAAATTTTAAATAATCGATGAAATCTCTCATCGATTGTTTTACGCTGTCTAGTCCTACGAAATAATCAAGTTCTTTTAATAATTCCTCTAATGATTTAGATTCTTGAGGTTTGTGAGAAGAAATTTCTACTTCATGAGGTTGTTCCGTAGCCGGTTTTTCGAGTTGTGTATTGCCCTCCACATCTTTATCTACTTCTTCAAAATTTACAACATTAGAATTTCCGATAATGAACCATCTTGCACAAATGATATTAAAATCGTAGAAAATTTCTACACGTCCCTGGCCGCTATTCCAGAATCCCGGTAATTCAGCTCCCCAGCTTTGAACAAATTCGACCGATTGCCAATCTTTTTTGATTTTCAGACTAAATTCGTGTCTTCCTACCTCTTCATTATTAAGATACCAGACTGCAGTTCCGTCTATGTCCATATTTTTATTTCCATAAAAGGGGTTGTCAATTACAACTTCTACGGCAATAAATCTTACGGTATCTTCGTTAAATTCTAATAAATAAGTTCTTTTTCCGGTATTAAGATTTTCCATCAAATCGAAAGACCTGACATAAAAAACGTTGAATAATTTGTTTTCAAACTTTTCTAAATCAGTTCGTAAAGGTGTTGCATAAACACTTTTCTTTATGGTGGAGGAGTCGCTTTTATCATGATAGATATTCTTTAAACGATTATAAATTCTTAAGAAACTTTCATTATTTTCTAATTCATTTTTAAGAGTTTGTGCTTTATTGTAAGCATCACGCAATTTAAACATTGCAACAAGCGATTCAAGTTCAAGTAAATGAGCTTCTGTTTGTTCATAGCTCGAGGCGTGCCGGTCTAGAACCTGACGAGCTGCCCATAATGAAAACCAATATTCTTTAATTTTAAAAGCTTTCCGGCTTTCCAAAAGCAAAGATTTCTTTTTTGTTAAAATCCCATTAAGAAAGCCTTGATCGGAACCCAATGCAATTCGGAAGAATTCGCGAACCTTGGACAGATTCTCAGAAAAGCCCTTATTAATATTAATGGCGATTTCAATTTCTTCAAGTCCTTCAAAAAATCTTCCTAAACCGCCCAAAGCTCTTGCTTTATTAAGATGAGCCCATGAAAGTAAATCCGGTTTTTGAGAAATAGCCCAATCAAGGTCTGAAACGGCACCTTCGAATATGGACATTCGCATTAGAAGAAATCCTCGATATAATCTTGCGTTAATATTGTTCATTGATATTTGAACGGCATAATTGGCCAGTTCCAGCGCTTGAGCGGCATTGCCGTTTTCCAATAATGCCCATGCGAAACAAATTGCCGCATTAAAATCTGCAGGTCTTAGATCATAAACCGTTTTAGCTGCTGTAAGAGCCATCCGATAGCGTCCCTGTTTGAGATGCCCATAAGCTTCCTCAAGCAGCTCATCTAATTCGTCCGAAGTAAGTTCCGAATCATTCATACTTTAAATTTTTTTAAGTTTTTGTAGGTCACTTTTTTTTAAAAAACACTTATAATCACAATTGCTATTAACTCCATGCAATTCCATGAAGATAACGGAGCGAATATACAAACATTGTGTGAAATTACTTTCCAGGATTGAAATGGATAATAAAATTGAATTTTAGTCCATCCCCGCTGAAAACTTAATCATACGTATGACTTTTGATTAGAGTGAAGTGCAAATATAAAAATGTCATGATAACAAACGGTATATTCCCACATCTTATAAAGTCAGTTAGAACTAGACTACAATGCAGTTATTGGCATCCTAAGTCCTCAATCGACTGTGCATCGTTGTTGGGAAAACACAATCCCGAAGGAATAAATTCAGGCCGATACATATCCAAATACGGATCTCGAAGACCATTTGCCAGAAAATCCACTAACTGATCAATTTCATCATCAGTCAAATCCAACGGAATGAACAGCTTGGACAAACGATCATTTGGTACGTTTGAATTTTCAGAAATAGCTTTATTTTTATATTCGACAACATCCCGAATAGTGCGTTTGCTAGCTCCATGGAATAAAAACGGTGCATCATTTAAGTTGTACAACTGAG
>CBFDUR010000201.1:0-4751 GCA_965613005.1 uncultured Ignavibacteriales bacterium | reverse complement strand
TTCGGCTCATTGTTCGATTGAGTTGAGGAAAAAGATTTGGCAAAAGCTGTCAACTGATTGGAAATTAAATAATCTTAATCTTATTTCATCCGAATGTTCACCGGCAGGTATTAATCAAAAAATTGATTTGATATTAAAAGGGCAACTGACGGGAAGAATTTTAATAAATCTAAATAAAGAATGAAATACTCAATTTCACCAAATTTAACCGCTTCCAAAAAATTAAATAACTGTTCTGTTAAAGAATTTTATTTTATTTTTACAAGATAGATTATTCAACAATTTAACTCTTAAATGCAAGATCTAATTTTTACTTTCAACCTAGTAGCTCCGGTATTTTTACTAGTTGCTATTGGTTATTTCCTGAGAGTGATAGGGATAATCAACGATAATTTTGTTTCTCTCTCCTCGAAAATTGTTTTTTCAGTTGCTCTTCCTGCATTAATATTTGTTGAAATATCAAAATTAGATTTAAATAAAGTTATCGATTTAAATCTTATTTTATATGCATACGCGGCCACAATTATTGCATATATTTTTGTATGGTTCATTTCAATTCCGTTAACAAAAGATGGGAAAAACCGGGCTGTTTTTATTCAAGGAAGTTTTCGCAGTAATTTCGCTATAATTGGATTGGCACTTATTGCTAGTGTTTTTGGAAGTGAGATGCTTGGAAAAGCTTCTATTGTTCTTGCATTTATGATTCCTCTTTATAATGTCTTTTCGGTTGTTGCATTGACGGTACCTGTAAGAAAAGAAAAGCAGTTAAATGTTTCCGGCACTTTCCTCGAAATATTAAAAAATCCTTTGATTATAGCGGTTATCATTGCTCTTCCTTTTTCGTATTTCAAAATTCATATAAATCAAATATTCCAAACAACTATTAATTATTTGGCGGCTCTCGCACTGCCGTTGGCGTTAATCGGCGTTGGAGGATTCTTGAATTTTAAAGATATCAAAGTCGAATTAAAAACAACTATATCGGCTGCAATTCTAAAACTTATTATCTTTCCTTTTGCTGCAACCTTCGGTGCATATTTATCCGGTTTTAGAGGAGATGATTTGGGGATTTTATTTATATTATTTGCCTGTCCGACTGCTATCGCTAGTTTTATTATGGCAGAAGCTATGGGAGTTAACAGCAGATTAGCCGGAAATATTTTATTAATAACAACCCTTGGTTCACTGATGACTATTACGTTGGGCCTTTTTATTCTTAAGTATAGTGGTTTAATATAAATTTTAGGAAGAGATAAAGATTTCAAATTTTATAAAATAAAAATTCCATTCACTTCTGCCGGGAAAATACTTATATTATATATTATGAAAGCGAATCATTTGAAAAATATTTTTGAATATGCTTGAAAAGAATCCATTGGTCTGAAGATCAAGTTTGATACCAAATTTTTAGGTAAAAAAATAACTGTAACGGAAGAAATTGATTGAATTTGTTAATTTACGATTCGGAATATTTTTGTTGGAGTATTTTTTTTTATGAAGTTCATTTTATATGCAGGCAATTGATATAACCGGAGAGTAAATAAATTTGTTTAACACTTTATATAAAGGGAGTTCTCCAATGTCCATTCAAAATAATTATATTTTCAAATTTACTTTGATCATTATTTTATTATTATTCTCTATCTCGCTTTATTCCCAATCAAGAGCGGACTCTGTGATCAATATGAGTAACAGGGATTATGACCAGAAAAATATAAGATTAACTCTTCAGTTCAATTTTGAAAAAGAAGAGATAAAAGGTGAAGCAGATTTAACATTTGAACCGCTAAAAGATGATTTTAAAAAATTAATTCTCGATGCCGGAGCAATGAAAATTTCTTCTGTTAAACTTAATGGGATAAACCTTAAATATTCACAGGACGATTACAATTTGTTTATTGACTTAAATAAGGTTTAGAAAAAAGGTATAAATTTGACAGTATCCATTAATTATACGGCATATCCTTTTAGAGGATTGTATTTTTTCTATCCTACCAAAGAATTTCCTGAAATGCCTTATAATATTTGGAGTCAAGGTGAAAGTACAAACAAGTTGAAAGAATTGGAAGGAATATTAAAAAATGAAAGAAGAGATATCGTTAGAAGAAGACTGAAAAGTGCTATTAATACACTGAAAAAATTAGATAGCAATTAGAATTTACTTTCATAAATTACGATAATTTATTTTCTCGTACTGTAAAGTTTTTTCTCTATATGTCTTGAGCAATTATACATTCATGATTCTTTAAAAAACATAAGCCCCGTAATCGGGCAACTACAGGGCTTTAGTTCTTTAGCTTCAAAAGGTCGGGGAAGCCCTTTTGAAAGAACAATTTCAAATATATAACATTATTTCCAATAATTCGTGATAAAAATAACATCTTTGAACACCCGTTATTTGCATTTGATATCATTGCAGAAAAGATTTCATTTGAAAAAATTGATTATTTGTAAATTTATCTTCTTTACGAGATTATAATTTATATGACATTTGTTATATTACCGGTAATTTAAAAATTTTCTCTGACATAACAATAAGGAAGTAGTACATTAATATGATTGATGATTTTTTTCCAAGTGATAAATTTTATTCCGGTACTAAATCAACCTCATTACCTCCAAGGGATGAAATAGAGAAAAAATACAAATGGGAACTGACGCATATCTTCCAATCGGAAGAGCTTTGGGAAAAGGATTTTAATTGGGTTGAACAAAGAATTGATAAATATAAAGAATTTGAGGGAACTCTTTCGAGTAGTGCTTATAATCTATTAGAATGTTTAAAATTTGACAATGAAACGAATATTAAATTGGAAAAACTTCATTTATATGCTATGCTTGCAAAAGATTCTGATCTGCGAGTTCCAAAATACCAAGCGTTGAATGACCGGATAAATGGCTTAGTTACTAAAGTAAATGCTGCAGATTCATTCATAAGACCGGAGTTATTATCAATACCTGCCGAGAAGTTACAAAAAATGATTGATTCATTGGATGAATTGAAAATATATCAACATTTTTTTGAAGACTTATTACGTGCTGAAACGCATACTTTATCAAAAGAGCAGGAAGAGATACTTGCACTAACCGGTGAAATAAATATGATCCCTTATGATGCTTATTCTATGTTTACCAATGCCGATATTAAATTTTCCAAAGTGAAAGATGAAAATGGTAATGAAATTGAGACATCCCATGCCAGATTTTATGCAGGTATGTATTCAAAAGACAGGGAATATAGACAAAGAATTTTTAAAAGCTATCTTTCCTCATATAAAAATTACATAAATACCTTTACTGCACTGTTCAACGGAAATCTAAAAACGAATATTTTTGTTGCAAAAGCGAGAAGATATAATTCGGCACGTGAAGCAGCCTTAGATAGAAATAATATCCCGGTCTCCGTTTATAATAATTTAATTGATACAGTAAATAAAAATCTTGAGCCTCTCCATCGTTGGGCTTCATTAAAGAAAAAATTACTGAAAGTCGATGAACTTCATCCGTACGATGTTTATGTCAGCTTATTCCACTCAAAGTCGGAACGTAAATATCCTTATGAAGAAGCTAAAGAAATTGTGAAAGAGGCTTTAAAAATTTTAGGGGAAAATTATCTTTTTTCATTGCAAGAAGCATTCGATAACAGATGGATTGATGTTTACGAAACTCAAGCTAAAAGAAACGGTGCTTATTCTTCGGGTCCCACCTATGGGGTTCATCCGTATGTACTGTTAAATTGGGCTGATTTAATAAACGATGTCTTTACGCTCGCTCATGAAATGGGGCACAATATGCATTCTTACTATACCGGGAAATTGCAACCTTATCTGTATGCTGACTATACAATTTTTCTGGCTGAGGTTGCCTCTACCTTTAATGAATCGTTACTTTTGGAACTAATGATAAAAAAATCCGATTCCAAAAATGATAAATTATTTTTATTGGAAAAATATTTAAATAACATCACTTCAACCTTTTATCGTCAAACCATGTTTGCTGAATATGAAATGACGGTTTATGATAAAACGGAAAAAGGTATCGCTTTAACGCCTGATATTTTATCTGAAATTTATAAAAATATTTATCAGCGTTATTGGGGAACGGAAATGGTAATTAATATAGAAGAGAAATATACATGGGCAAGAATCCCACATTTTTATTATAATTTTTATGTCTATCAATATGCCACAGGATTTGCCGCTTCGGAGGTGTTGACACAAAAGGTAAAAAACGAAGGAAAACCAGCCGTCGAAAAATATATCAATTTCCTAAAAGCAGGTAGTTCGGATTATTCTCTTAACATTTTGAAATCTGCCGGTGTCGATATGACCTCTCCGGTTCCGGTTTTAGCTACAACTCAAAAGATGAATGATCTATTGAATGAGGTCGATAGATTAATTGGAAGTTAATCAGTTTGAAATTATTAAAACTATAAAACCATAATGATTTCAGTGTTTATAAAATGTGTATCAGATTAAGTCCATAATTTTATTATAGCAAGTATAAATTCAGTAAAATTGAAACTTTGAATGTTATTTTTATGATTTTAATTAAAAGACGCTGAGTTTTTGATGTTATTTTAGACGGAGCGCAAGATAATTGTTTTAATAACAATTTTTTAATCATCACATTCTTTTTTTATTATTAATTTAAATTCCGATTAATATTTATTTTATACTATATTTTAAATGATTTGGATATGAAAATATATACAAAAGACTTACTTAATCAATACGATCAATCTCTTACTT
>CBFDUR010000200.1:0-4759 GCA_965613005.1 uncultured Ignavibacteriales bacterium | reverse complement strand
GCCGTTGCAGCCGTCGGCATGCACTTTGCAGAATTGGCCGACGCGCAAGGCCAAGTGCCACAACGAGGCACGGTAACGAGTGAGGAAGTGAGACTCAAATGAGCAGCTACGGACTTTGGCTATCGGCGGCGGGCATGAAGGTGCTGCGGCTGGCCGAAAAAGTGCTGCAAAACCTGTCACAGTCGGACCAACTTTCCCCCGATAGCGCCGACATATTGCAGCGGATGCTCAACGGTTAAAATAAAATTAACCGGAATCGAAAAGGAACTTGAAAATAAACGTGCCGAACTTTCATCTTCCACGGAAAAGATATTCACCGTTCAACGGAATATTTCAGTTAAGGAAGAACGTAAAAATTCTTTAGAAAAAAACGTTGAGAGATTTAGACAAGAACTTGAAGAATTAAATTTACAACTAACGGAAACGGAAGATTTTATTAGAGAAAATGATGTTATTATTAATGAATTCAATCGAAGTGTTTCTTTAAAAGAAACTGAAAAACAAAAGAACCGGAATACGCTCGACAACTACGTCGTTGAATTAGAAGAAAAAAGGAACCAGCTTAAAAATCGATCCGGAATTAGTTTAAATAAATTCAAAGAGATAACAAACAAAGAAAATGAACTTTCAAATCTTCAAAATTTACTCGAATCGAAAAACAATGCAATCGCCAAACTAAACAACCGGATTCAAACTTTAACTAATAATATTGCTAAGACTGTCGGTTTTATTGAAGAATTAAATCAAGAAAAATCGGAAACCGAAAATAAACTAAGCGAAGCTGAAAATATATATACGCTTAAACAAAAAGAAAAAGAAGAATTAGAGAAGAAATTAAATTCCTTAAAAGAAAAAGAACTTGAAGATAAAGGTTTGATAAATAATATAAAAGATAAGATCGGTTTCATTCAAGATTTGATTGATAACCTTGAAGGTGTTTCCAACGGTGCAAAAGCTCTTCTTGAGAATAATGCATGGTCCTCGGGAAATGCTTTTTTAGTGGCTCATATCGGTAATTCTAAAGAAAAATTTCGATTTGCCGTTGAGATATCTCTTAAGAATTATTTGAATAATATCCTTGTTGAATCATTAGACGATTTGAAAAACGGAATTGAATATTTAAAAAATAATCGGAGTGGGAAAGCTTCGTTTTTTATAACAACATACAAAACAACTCAGAAAAAAACCCTGATAGACCAAATTGAACAATTTCTATTAAATAAAAAAATTACAAAATTACAAAAGGAAAATGGTTTTATCGGATGGGCTACTGAATTTATACAAACCGAAAATAAATGGAAACCGTTTTTTGAAAAAATGCTTTTTCAAACTGCCATAGTTGATTCTCTCGATAATGCCATATCTTTATCACAAAAATATCCGAAGTTTAATTTTGCAACACTTGATGGAGATTATATAGATAACACCGGAAATGTGGTTGGCGGCTCAGAACCAAAATTGAACGATTCACTATTCGGAAGGAAACAATTATTGGAAGAATTAAAAAATGAATTTCCTAAAAGAGAAGAAGAACTTCAAAAACTAAAAAATGAAATCGGAGCTGTAGAGGAAAAAATAAATAATATCAATCTTAAAGTTCTTTCGGAACGAGGCAGGTTACTTGTTAATGATCTGGCAAATGTTGAAAAACAAATTGCCCAATTGGAATTTGAGGAGAAGAAAGCTTCCGATGATATAGAAAAAGCCAGAAGTGAAGTCCATAATCTTGCTGTCGAATCGAATAGGCTGGATACTCAAATTAATGAGTTGAGAACTTCTTTGGAAATCAAAAAAGATGAAAAATTAAAAATTGACGGGAAAAGAGAAATACTTGAAAATGAATTCAATAAATTCGAACTTGAATTTAATACATTGATGTCGAATCAAAATAATCTGAATCTTGAAATTGAAAGATTAAAGGGGGAAAAGAAGAATGCTGAAAATGCTATAAAACGCGCTGAAGAATCTATTATGATGATCAAAAAATCAATATCTAAACGTAAATATGATATCACTTCTTCAAACGAAGAAATAGATTCATTAAGAAATATTATCGAAGAAAAACAGATTGAATATGAACAGCTTGAACAGGGAAAAGCTGCTCTGCAAAAAGAAGAAAATGATATTGATTTAAAATTCAATAATATTCGTTTCCAAATTACCGAGATAGAAAATAAACAAAATACTTTACGACAAGATAGAGAATTACTCTCGGATGAAATTCACAATTTCGATATGTCCTTGAGGGAACTTGGGATTAAAATTTCAAATTTAATAGAAAGTATTCACGAAAATTATTCATTTAATATTGAGTTAAAATCTTTTGATGATCTCGATATTTTCGATTTTAAGGGAAGGACTGATGAAGTTCATATATTAAAACAACAAGTAAAAAATTTAGGACCTATTAATCTGCTTGCCTATTCTGAATTTGAAGAAGAAAAAGAGAGACTGGCATTTTTAACCAATCAACGTAATGATTTGCTTGAATCTGAAAAAGATATTTTGAAAACCATAAACGAAATTAATATAACGGCACAAAAACAGTTTATAGAAACTTTCGAAAAAATACGTGAAAATTTTACTAATATTTTCCGGGGTTTATTTAATCCCGGTGATGAAGCCGATTTAAAATTAGAAGAAGGAGTCGATCCGCTTGAGGCTAAAGTCGAAATAGTAGGAAAACCCAAAGGTAAAAGACCAACTTCAATTGAGCTCCTTTCAGGTGGTGAAAAAACTTTAACTGCAATCGCATTGTTGTTTGCTATTTATTTAGTTAAACCCAGTCCATTCTGTATTCTTGATGAGGTTGACGCAGCTCTTGATGATGCTAATATAGATCGTTTCTCTAAAATAATAAAGGATTTTAGCAACAGCACTCAGTTTATTGTAGTTACACATAATAAAAGGACTATGGAAGCCGCCGATACTTTATACGGTGTTACTATGCAGGACGAGGGTATTTCAAAACTTGTCAGTGTCAGATTTAACGAGGATTTAGACTTTGTTTCCCAATAACTTTCGGATTTTGCTTTTATTGATATTTCAAAATTTTTTCAAAAAGAAAGCTTTAATATTTTTTGGTATCGGTATCATTTTTTTTAACTCCGGGCTATTTGCTCAATGGGTAAATAATCCTTCGATAAATACGGAAGTAGTTCATGATTTGTTAAAACCGGTTAATATTTCGGCAATTACCGATAGCGAAGGCGGTGCTTTTTTAATTTGGCAGGATCATAAAAGAAACGGGAAAAATATCGTTTATTTTATGCATATCAATGATAAAGGAAAGACAAGTTTTGATGGAAATGAGAAAAAAGTTTGTAACTTAAAAGGAAAGGAAGTAAATCCCGTAGCTGCACTTTCTCAATCTGATAAAGCAGTAATTCTTTGGAAAGATTTTTCAAAATCAAAATCCGGTGAACTCGTTGTACAAAAAGTAAACAATAACGGTACGCTGCTGTGGTCAAATGAAGGAATTCAAATTACAAAAACAAATAACTTATTCAGCAATTACGATGTAAGTTACGGTTCTAACGGAAATACTTTTATTTCATACGTTGCCAAGAAACCAAATATTACAGGCAATTACTTAGTAAAAGTTCAAAAGCTTAATACTAATGGAGATTTGCTGTTTAATGCAGATAGTTCAACGGTCTATTCTTCAAAATATCCTGTTAATAAAACAGCCGTTATTACCGATAACAAAGGAGGTGCTTATGTGTTATGGCTGGAAATACAAGGCAAGTCGACATCGATATTTGCTCGGCATATCGATAATAAAGGTCATATTCTTTGGGGTAAATATCCCTTAAGTGTTTCAGATAATCACCAAAATATAATCACATATACTGCAGAAGGAACCGGAGCAGGATATATATACGTTTCATGGCAAACTCAATTAGATACGAAACATATATATCATCAATTGATAAATGCGAATGGGAAAACCATGTGGACAAAAGGAGGCAAAATTGTAACACGCCGGAAAGGAAATCAATTCAATCCTCAAGCTGTTTTTGATGATTCAACTATAATTTTAAGTTGGACGAACGGATTAAATGATAATAAAAAAGTTTTTATTCAAAAGTATAATTTCAACGGTAATCCGATGTGGAAAGCCGGTGGAATACCGGTGGCTGAAATAAACGGAAGTCAATTTGGACAAAAAATTGTGAACGACGCTAATAATAACGTTATTATTGCATGGATTGGACGTCGGGTTGATTCGGTTCTCGCTAATATTTATGTGCAAAAGATAAATTCCCAAGGCGAAAAGTTGTGGAAATCAACCGGAGTTGCCGTTGCTTCAAATTATAATACTCTGAAAAGTTATCTGTCTATTGTCTCAGATTTAAAAGGCGGAGGTATTGCCCTTTTTTTGAATAAACGGAACAATAAATATGCCGTCTACGCTCAGAAAGTTTTTAACTCCGGCACATATATTTCTCAAATAACTGATTTCAAAACTAAAGTAACCGGCGATTCGGTTAAAATTTTTTGGCGTACAACTAATGAATTCAATAATTATACTTATGCTATTGAACGAACTCCACAAATAAATACGGATAACTCCAACTGGGTTACTATAAAAAATATCAAAACATTAAAAGAAGGAAAAGATAACTATTACCAATATTTTGATGTACCAAATCTTTCAGGAACTTTATATTACCGGATAATTCAAAAAGATCAAAATGGTGATGTTCAGATTTCTAATATCGACAGAGCGGACTATCTTGAACATTCTGCTAAGATA
>CBFDUR010000199.1:0-4763 GCA_965613005.1 uncultured Ignavibacteriales bacterium | reverse complement strand
GGGTTTGGGGTGAGTTCAAAAGTTATACAACATTACAAATATGACTTGACACTACGCTGTTTTGAAACAATAGAATTTAATATTTGTTCTTCTAAATTCTGCGGAACTTCAACTTCGGATTGTTTTGTTGTTTCACGAAGTAGCGTCATAGATTTAAAGTATTCTCTTCCTTCTTCATTAGATGACAACCGATTGAAAAGATACATATCTTCTTCCTTACTTGTTTCATTATCAAAATATCGGTTAATAAGCTCTATGATTTTTTCCGATAACATAATAACCTCAAACTATTTTTGAAATTTTTTTTATTAATTTTTGTCTAACTTTATATAACCTGCTTTTGACGGTTTTTTCTTCTATTCCAATAATAAATGAAATTTCACGGTAAGTTAAACCGCCATATTCTTTAAGCAGATAAGGCTCGCGCTGTTCAATATTCATCTCCGATAATTCTTTCATTATTATTTCTTTAATTTCGCGTAATTCATATTCGGTATATAAATCTTTTCCTTCAACCGGCTCAATTATTTCGTCAATATTTTGAGTATTAAATTGATCTGCTTTCGATCTTTTACTTCGAAAGTATCCGTAAATTTCGTTCCGAGCGGTTTTAAACAACCATATATGCGATTTAGATTTATCATGCAAAGAATCCATATTGTCGAAATATTTTAAAAAAACGTTTTGTAAAATATCCTCTGAATGCATTTTGTTGCCTGTTAAACTCAAAACGTAATTTAACAACCGCTTTTTATAGCGATTATATACAATAGTAAATTCAATAATTTTTTCTGAGGATTTTTTCACATTAATATTTCTTTTTATAATAGATGCTTTATTCGAGTAAATGTTGCCAATATTTTTCGTTAATCGAAAGTAATTTTATTATGAGAATGATCCGAAATAAAAAACATTTTATTAAAAGTTTTTATACAAAACAATTTCTTATAAAATTGAAATATACTATTTGAAATATTTTATTTTGACGAGATATTTCTCATAAATAATTATTATATTTTCCTAATTTTTTGTGGCTATTTATTTTCGGATTTTTAGAATATTTTTTTCCGGCAATATGTATAACTATTTAATTGTAAGAATTTTATCTGCTGTTTTGTCGTGAGCTATTCTAAATGGCAAAACGGAAAGGGCTGGATAGACGGTTTTGTGGTATGTGGTTAATTATAACAGTATATATTCCGACGTTAACTACAGGAATAGACAACATTATAAATGCTGTCGTTTGTGAATATGAACTAATTAAATAATCAGTGTATATATATTTTATCAATTAGTTTTTAAAGCTGTTTAATGCATCGGCTTGTGAATTGTACACACTGAAAATCCTTGAAGTCCCTGTCGATTTCAGAATAATTTTAGTATCGGAATGCGCATTGGCAATTTTTAAAGTGCCGTCCAATCTTGCAAGTTGTTTAAATGCAATAATGATAGCGCCTAGAAAAGTAGAGTCCATAAATTGGCAATTTTTAAGGTCTACTACTATTTTGCGAAAGCCTTCATTATATCTTTAAGAAGTATATTTTTGAATTCATCAGCTTCGCTCATTGTAGCCCTGTTGATATTAACATATTCAATAACTATTTCATTATTAATTTGCCTGATAAAATTCATAAAATATCCTTCGAGATTCCGTACTTAAATTTAATTAATAGTTTTGAAGAACAAAATTATTTAGATAATAGAGGTAAAATCTCATTGAATTGCTCCAACGAACGAGGATTAGATAATGCATCTTTATTATCTATATTATCTCCATTAATGATTTTTGAAACGGCAATTTCCACCTTTTTACCGCTTATCGTTCGCGGTACTTCGGATATTTGGAATATTTTATAAGGAACATGCCGCGGAGTAGCAGAATTTCTAATGGTTGCCTTTATTCTACCGATCAAATTATCATTTAAAATAATACTCTTTTTAAGCACAACAAAGAGAATGATTCTAATATCATTGTTCCATTTTTCACCGACAACAACACTGTCAATAACTTCATCCATAGCATCGACTATCCGGTAAATTTCAGCCGTTCCAATTCTTACACCTTTTGGATTTAATGTAGCATCGGATCTCCCATACACTACGATACCGCCGTTTTCCGTAATTTTAATATAATCGCCGTGTCTCCAAATATTAGGATAATATTTAAAATAAGCGGAAAGATACTTTTTATTTTCAGGATCATTCCAGAAATAAACCGGCATGGAAGGAAAAGGTTTTGTGCATACTAGTTCGCCTTTTTCATTCAATTTTGAATTACCTTGAGGGTCGAATGCTTCAACTTTCATTCCTAGACCACGACATTGAATTTCGCCCGGATAAACCGGAAGAATAGGATTACCTAGCATAAAGCAGGAAATTATATCAGTACCACCGGAAATTGAGGATAATTGAACATCACTTTTAACTTTATCATAAACATATTGAAAATTTTCTACAGAAAGGGGTGAACCGGTTGATAATATTGTATGTAAGGAAAATAATAAGTAATCTCTTTTGGGAATGAGATCCGCTTTTTGGCAAGCCGATAAATATTTGGGACTTGTACCAAAGACGGTTATCTTATTGTCTTCAATCAACCTCCATATAATATTTAAATTCGGATAGGCGGGGTTTCCATCATATAAAAAGATTGTTGCTCCGATACTTAAAGAACTTACCAGCCAATTCCACATCATCCAACCGCATGTAGTATAATAAGTAATTATATCATGCCTCTTTAGATTGGTATGAAGTGAAAGCTCTTTAAAATGTTGGAGCAAGGTACCGCCTGCGCTATGTACAATACATTTCGGTGCACCGGTAGTACCGGAGGAATACATTATATATATAGGATGATTGAATGGTAATTGCTCAAATTTGATTTTACCTGAAGTAACATTCAGTAATTGACTAAAATATAAGTAATTTGCCGATTTATTTATGGGATTAACCGGCACTTTTTTTCCACCAAAATTAAAAAATTTCGGTATAAGAATTACTTTTTCTATTCCAGGAATATTCGCTTTAATCCGTTTAATTTTTTCTCTACAATCAATCTTTTTGCCGTTATATTGATATTCTTCAACAGCAAAAAGGATTTTAGGTTGAATTTGACCGAATCTGTCAAGTACGCCTTTTAATCCGAAATCCGGGGAGCAAGAAGACCAGATTGCTCCGATCGATGTAGTTGCAAGCATAGAAATAATTGTTTCCGGTATATTTGTTATAAATCCCGCAACTCTGTCCCCTTTCCGAACACCTAAAATTTTCAAACTTTCAGCCACATTCGAAACAAATTCGTATAGTTCCGAATATGTTAATTTAACTTGTGGTGCATCTTCTCGTGAGCTAATTATTGCCGTATTTGAATCATTATATTTTAATAAATTTTCGGCGAAATTAAGTTTAGCTCCCACGAACCATTTAGCGCCGAACATTTTATTACCGGTTAATATCTTATCATATCCTTTTGAATTGATTATTCCCGATATATCCCAAATTGATTTCCAAAATTTTTCAATATCAGTCACGGACCAATCATACAAATCATTGTAGGTAGACATCTTTCTACCTGTTAATTTTTCGATATAGCTCATGAAATGAGCCATATTTGAATTGTCAATCCGTTCTCTTGAAGGCGACCAAATCGGAGGATTCAATTCTTCTTCCTTTTTTTATTTACAAACTAAATTCATAAAAGTATTTATATTCGAGTAAGTATTTTCCCTCAGTAATTCAAATATTTATTTTCCAACCTGTTCTAAATTACTTTTTTCATCATTAGTAATGAGTTTGCTCAAAAATTATTTTTTGTCAAAAAAGAATTAATGTTGTTAACATTCATAATTCTAAAATATGAAAATAATCTTTATGTGTTTATATGTTGTTGTCAAAACCTTAAAAACAATCCAAATTTATGGTAGTAATTAGCTTTTTTTACTGTAAGCGGACAAAACTCCTTACCCAATTTGCATGGGGATGATTATTAAAGAACAAAATTAGCTGAGAAAATTAAAATTTCATGTTCATGCCTTAAGGCTATATTCTTTTGTGCTTAGCTGTTAAGGTGGTTTCATCTGTGAGGTTTCTCATCGTTAAATGAGATATTTCAACCTCCGGTAAGAATCGCCATTTAATTATACTTAAGTTAATAATCATTCCCTTTTGTGTCAAACTTGTTTGTCATGAATGTTTTATCAGTCCGGAATTCGGCACATTATAATATGTTACAATTATTGTATCATCTTTTACACGAATATCCCCTTCTAATCCTCTGAAGAGACCCTCAGCAATATGTTTTTAGCATCCCAAATTTCAAAAGACATTCCGGTATGTTGCTTTACTGCGTACTAATCATTCGCACTCTTTTCCGAAAAACATAGCAAGACTCAGAGTGATTTCATCATTTCCATTTATCGGAAGTGATCCGTTAGTCCCGGTAAGGGAAGTACCATTGCCGTCAAACTTAATCATTTAATTATTTTCATTTTAAATAAAGAGTAAGAACTATGGAGAAATACCGGATATAAATGCAAATTTGTTTCTAAAATATCATTTATAATTCTGAAATGTCTGAGAGAAGTTGTGAAATTAATTACACCCCTAAAATTTCTGCGATAGTCGGACTTCGGTATGAATCCTTTATAACGTTATACAATTATTAAATATTTAGGGGGTGGGATAAGTTGTTCCATCCAACCCCCTAAAGTCATTCAAAGGCTTTTATTGATCATAATGCTTATTGTAAATACACATGTATCCTG
>CBFDUR010000198.1:0-4780 GCA_965613005.1 uncultured Ignavibacteriales bacterium | reverse complement strand
TTCGAAGTAAATATTTCAGGATATGAGCCGAAGCGCAGTAATTTTTCTAACTGTGCATCAACACTTAACCAATCACTATTCTTTTTAATTTCCAATACTGAAAGCGGAAAGAGAGTGTATGTAACAATTCGTCCCGTCATAGGTTCTGCGGTTTTATTTGCGAGGTCAAAACTTGATGAACCGGTCGCTATTATCTGTATATCTTTAAGTGAATCCGTAATAACCTTTAAAATTCTTCCTGTATTTGGTAGATTTTGTGCTTCATCCAAAATAATAAGTTTGTAATCACCAAAAAAAGCTTTTAGTTTTTCGGGTTCGGCTATTGTTAAGTTTTGCTCAATAGAAAATATTTCACAGTTAAGATAACGTCCGTTTTTGCCATAGTTGCTTGAAATATTCTGCACCAAAGTTGTTTTACCAACTTGCCTTGCTCCATACAATATTATTGTTTTACCCTTAAAAAGAGTTTTTTCTATATTATCTTCAAGTAATCTTTTAATCATAATATAATATTTACCGTTAAATTTCTAATTATAATAAATAAATTAACAAAATAATTGTTAACTACAAATAAAAATTTATCCTATTTTCATTTTCAATAAAAATAATTTATAAAATATGCAAATAGATTTTACATTTAGACGTCTATTTGTAAAGTATACTTGCGAAATATAGAAAAGAGATCAATTTGGATTAATAAAATCAGATAGAGTTGATCAAAAAGACCAATAGTTTGGCTTTCAGTCTCCAAATATTAGTGAAAGTTACAATATCCGTAAAGACAATTTATTAGTTGAATTTCATTCATTAAAAAGTATTTTTGCTAAAAGGTTATAATAACAAAATATTCTTAGGCTGACTTATCTGTTTTTAATAAGTTAAGGGAATGGAATAAAATAAGTTATCGAATTACAACTCATAGAGTGTTTAGGGGATGGAATAATAAGTTTAAATCTATTATACATAAATTATTCTATTCCACCCCCGAAAGATTTTCGGTGAGCTTATTCCGTCATCGTTACATGCTAATATTTTCAAGCAATATTTTAATCATAATACAATATTTATCATTAAATTTTTAATTATAATAATGAATCTGCTCCGAAAAGGTATAAATTAAAAATATAAAAATTTTGGTTGATATTTTTCTTTTATAGATGACATCTATTGCATTTGTCTTTAATTTTTGATAAAAAGTGTCACTTAAAAAATTGCGTTTTTATTGTACTTGACCTTTTTGGACTAAACTCATGATTAGTTCCTCTAACATAAATATTTCGATAGATTACTCATTAGCCTCCAGCCACCTTTCAGCGTCGATTGCCGCCATACAGCCTGAGCCGGCAGCGGTTACAGCTTGCCTATAAGACTTATCGGCAACGTCACCGGCGGCAAAAACACCGGGAATATTCGTATAAGTAGAGCCGGGTTTCACTTTCAGGTAACCTGTTCCATCCATATCCAAAAAATCCTTGAAAATTTCAGTATTCGGTTTATGACCGATTGCAATAAATAATCCGTCAGCCTCAACTTTCAACTCCGAACCGTTCTTGGTATCTTCAATAAGCGCGCCTGTCATAACCTTATGACCATTTTTTTCCTTTCCTAAAACTTTCTTCACTACTTTGCTTGTAAGAAATTTAATTTTAGGATTATTCTTTGCCCTATCGAGCATAATTTTAGAGGCGCGAAATTCATTACGACGATGGATAATAGTTACTTCAGAAGCAAATTTTGTAAGAAAATTTGCTTCCTCCATCGCAGTGTCGCCGCCACCTACAACCAACACTTTTTGATCTTTAAAGAAAAATCCGTCACATGTAGCACATGCAGATACTCCATAACCCATATATTCCGCTTCACTTTTTAATCCTAATAATCTCGCCGAAGCTCCGGTAGCAATTATCACTGCATCCGCTTTATAAGTTTCGTCATAAGATTTTAGTATAAATGGTCTTTTAGAAAAATCTACTTCCGTTATTTCCTTAAAAAATGATTTAGCACCGAATCTTTGCGATTGTTTACGCATAATATCCATTAATTCAGGTCCCATAATACCATTTTCGAAACCCGGGTAATTCTCTACTTCTGTTGTGATGGTTAATTGTCCGCCGGGCTGCATTCCTTCAAGCATAGCCGGATTAAGATTTGCTCTAGCGGTATAAAGAGCAGCCGTGAAACCTGCCGGTCCTGAACCTATAATTACAACTTTAAAATGATTATCTTCCATTTATCCTCCTATTATATAGTATTTCTAATATTGTTTAATTAAAAAGTTACTTAATCGGCAATATTGCAAAACAGTAATTTGTATTATCATTCTAAGAAACGATACGATGAAGAATTATTACTTGTGTATCAGATAATTTTCAATCGCACATCATCAACGATTCTCCATTTAATCGTATTAGATTCAACTCCCTTCTCTAAGGTTCAAATTTTTTACTTTCAATGTGTTCCTTTTGTTCAACTAATGATTTAATTTAAGCTTGTAATTAGAATATTCATATAAATTCCGGTAATTTCTAATCGGTTGATAAGTTGATTTTAAAAAGAAATTTCATTTCTCTTCCATTAATAAATTCGCTTGTAAAAATTTAGCATTTCGCTTTAATCCTTGTAGTTTTGTTCGTTTAATCGGGCTTAACTTATATTTCTTTTTGAATGTTTCCTCATCCATTGTGAAAACTTCTTTTAGACTAATTTCAGTATTCCCCGTACCGGGATAAAACTCTTTAATATCAGTCAACTCTGAAAACTTAATATTCCAGGGACAAACATCTTGACATATATCGCAACCGAAAATCCAATTTTCAAATTTTTCTGAAAACACTGCCGGGATTTCTTCTTTATTTTCAATTGTTAAATAAGAAATGCATTTATTAGCATCTACTACATATTCACTCACAATAGAATTCGTGGGGCATACATCGATACATGCAGTACAAGAGCCGCAAAAATCCGGGACAGGGTTTGAATATCCAAATTCATAATTAGTGATTATTGAAGAAAGAAATAACCAGCTACCTAATTCTCTGTTAATTATATTTGAATGCTTACCCATCCAGCCAAGCCCGGATTTTACAGCCCAAACCTTATCCATAACCGGGCCTGTATCAACATAAGATTTAGAATAGAAATCCGGGTCAATTTCATGCAATTGAGTTTCGAGTTTGGAAAGTTTATCCCAAATAATTAAATGGTAATCGGTTCCCCAAGCATATCTTGATATTTTTCCATTTTTTGGATCACCGGAACACTTTTCATCAGTATAGTAATTCACAGCCAAAGTGATAATGCTTTTTGCTCCGGATAATATTTCATTTACGTCTTTTCGTTTATTCAAATTATGCTCCATATAAGTCATACCTGCATTATATCCCCGTTGGAGCCAACTTTCAAGTTTTAATATTTCTTCTTCTAATTTTTCTGCTTTCGCGAATCCTACCAAATCGAACCCCAATGATTTCGCTTTTTCAATAACTATGTTATTCGTAATCTTCATTTTATTGAATCAAGGAGTCTTTGTTTATTTTAAACCCTTTTTCGGTACGTACAACTGTTGCTAGTGCATTTTCGGGATCATGTGCAAAAAACAACCTCCAATTTTCGTCAACGGCTTTAGCTAAAAATTTCTCTTTTTCTACAATGGTCACCAATGGCTGTAAATCATATCCCATAATGTAAGGAAGGGGTATATGCGAAGTGGTTGGAAAAAGATCTCCACAATAAAAAATCGTATTTGATTCATCCGATATTTTTAATAATTGTTGGGCAAATGTATGTCCGTTCACTACAAGCAATTCGATCTCATCATCAAACCTTTTCTCACCATCCAATAAAAAGAGAATTCCTTCCTCTGCAAGCGGAAGAAAATTATCTTTTAAATAACTTCCCTTATCTTTTTCGGAAGGATTCACTGCCCATTCATAATTCTTTTTTTGGACATAATATCTGGCATTCGGAAATGTCGGAATCAATTTTCCGTTCTCACATTTGGTTGATCCGCCGGTATGATCAAAATGAAGGTGAGTTAATATTACGTCGGTAATATCCTTCGGTTTTACTTTAAGTTTTGATAATGCCGGAATTAAGGAATCATTTTGTAGATCAATTGCATATATTTTTTTTGATTTATCATCCCATTTATCACCCATACCGGTATCAATAAGTATTTTCCGATTATCTGATTGAAGCAGCAAATTCCTTGTGGTAAGTTTTATTCTGTTTGCATCATCGGAAGGATTTGCTTTTTCCCATAACGGTTTCGGAATAATGCCAAACATAGCACCGCCATCTAAACCGAAATACCCTGAGTTAATAATATCGAGTTTGTATTTTCCTATTTTCATAATTCTTTTCCATATTATGCTAATTTTTCAATAATACAAGTTAAACATATTATTTCACCCCCTTAGAACAAACATGATAAATTTTTAATATAAACCCTACTACGCAAGATAGCCATTCTGAAGAAGGAAAAATTTTGTTTTTTAATTTTAGATTTTGCCCCGAAAACAAAGGGGTTTTCACATCGCTTCTTTTTTCACAATGAAAGCTTTACTTCCGAGACAGCCTCAAATAAATAAATTTTCAGAGGTAAAAAATCATCTACCAAATGAATCAAGATATTCTTTTTTCTTTAATAAAGTATCTTTATCTTCGGAATGGTTTGGATCAGGGATACAGCAATCTACGGGACAAACTTCAACACATTGCGGCTCATCATGAAACCCCGTACACTCCGTACATTTATCGGGAACTATATAAAAGAAATCAT
>CBFDUR010000197.1:0-4797 GCA_965613005.1 uncultured Ignavibacteriales bacterium | reverse complement strand
AGAGTACGTTTATTCAGGGAAGCCGTAGAGACAAGGGGGGGCAAGAGAAACAAAGCTACTGTGTGCCCTTGTCCTACCCCTACAATTTCAAAAAATCGGCGCTTGTGTGCAGATTAAAAATATTGCCGTAATCCGTTTACCGGAGATATCACTAGAGGAAAAATGGTTGACGTATTTTACAATTGTTTCATTAATCCATAGATAAATCAGTGGGTTGCTGTTTGGATGTTTTATAAAAATAATTCTAATCGATTTTTAAATAAAAATGCTGAAAATAAGTCACTTTAACGAAATAACTCGTTTTGATCTTGCTCGAACTTTTTTTGGGCGAGGTTATTATTGGACTACTGCTTATTTTATTGACGAGCTGATGGTTGACACAGGTTGTGCACATGGTGCTTCCGAATTATTAAATGAATTAGAAAATGAACCATTAAAATATATTTTAAATACTCATAGCCATGAAGATCATATTGGAGCTAATAGTTTATTACAAAATATGAAGGACGAATTAATAATCTATGCACATCCTTTAGCAATACGAATTCTTGCCGATCCTAAAAACACTCAACCATTACAATTATACAGACGTTTAATGTGGGGTCTTCCTAAATCGTCAAAGGCAGAACAAATTTCAGATAGTGCCTTGCTGACAACAAAACATTACAACTTTAAAGTTATATATACTCCGGGGCATAGTCCTGATCATTTATGCTTATATGAACCGGAAAAACAATGGCTGTTCTCCGGTGATTTGTTTATCGGCGGAAAAGATAAAGCTTTACGCGCAAATTATGATATTTGGCAAATAATTGAATCTTTGAAAAACATATCTGTTTTACCTATAAAGATATTATTTCCCGGAAGCGCTCATGTTCGTAAAAATCCTAATGACGAACTCAAAAACAAAATTTTTTATTTAGAAGAGCTTGGCCAAAAGATATTAAGCTTATATAATCAGGGGATGAGTGTAAAAACAATTATTCGAACTCTTTTTAAAAAACACTTATTTATAGAATTTTTTACTATAGGAAATTTTTCAAGAAGGCACTTGGTATTATCTTATTTAGGTTTAAATAATGTTAAAAACTTATAATTGTAAAGTAAGTTTGTAGAAATCGGCAAAGTTATTTCTGCAGGTTTGATAAATTTATCAATTGATTTTAATAACAAATCCAGGTTAAAAATATTTTTTGATATCAGGCACATTCTCACAAAGGAATCTCGGTCCTCCGCATATTTTGTACTCTTTTATTAAACCTTTTAATGTACCGAAGTAAAAAGATTATCTGAAAAGTATAATAATTTGAGAAAATTATAACAATTCCACAATGTTGGTGTCGGTCATAGTTTCTTTTTGATTACCCGATCTTTTGCCGTTCGGGCCGGACATTTTCATCGAGAAGGCAGTCTTAACGGTAGAATGAGTCTTTGATTTTTGAATTAAGCCTTTGCTGATATTGAAATATACGATTCCGTTGGCAGATGTTTTTGGTTTTTCAAATTTATAAGAAATTCCTCTTCTATTGTAAGTATCATTGCCGGTTATTTTCGTTATTAATCCGGCTTCGAGTACCGCAATTTTATTATTGTTCCATTTGACAAGATTTTGAACTTTGTAATCATTAATATTTTGCAATTTATAAATTAATATTCTTGACGGAGGTTGAGCATTTTTCCATGCAGAATCTTTTGCAACAAAGCCATCGGGCATTTGTCTGAATATTTGGCGGAGTAAAGGTTTCAAAGCACCATTAATCATTTGATACCGGATGGCATCTTTTTGATCGCTTGTTGCAGAGTCGGCTATTCCTCTAATACTTAAAAACTTTGAAACAATTTTATCAACATGGAATATTTCCCTAATTTCACCTTCCTGAGATACTCTTAAAGCAAATGGATTATTAATTAATGATTCGTAATCGGCATATCTGATTTTATCTATTGAATCCAAGGGAGTATTTGAAACATAACGGAAATGTTTACCGTTAGCGGAAGCATTTAATTTTATTGCCGATATGTTACAGCTTAGTTCCATTATATTATTTTTATCAACGCCGGATAAATTAAAGTTCATTAAATAAGTTATCTGTTGTTCGACATTTTGTAACATTGTAGTATCGACTTGAATTGTTTTATTGTCGTGTGCTATAGTGGTTAATCTGTAACGGTAAGTTCTTCCTTTTTGAAAATTATATTTAAGAATAAATTTTTGATCCGGATTATTGACCGGTGAAGTTTTCATGGCTGAGCTGTCAAATTGTAATTCATCAGAAACCTTCATTGAAGTTTTTTTAGGAGATTTGCCACAGCCGACAATAAAAAAACTAATTGCTAATATGCTGATAAAATATTTCATAATTTTCCTTTCAGTATAATAAATATTTTTTTCTCTTATGGATAAAACTTTTTAATCCATTTTTCCAATTGTTGAAAATAAAATCCGGATGTTTATTATTTAAAATATCTTCTCTTATTTTTTTATCGCCGCTTAAGAGGTCAAAATCCTTATTTCTAAACTTGAATTTATTTGGATATAGTTTATGGATTGCATAGACCAGTTTAATCCCGAATCTTACGGAACGAAATTTTTTCCGATCGGTAATTTTTATAAATATACCATTACATTTTATATCTTTGTATTTCGGATTAGATGACATAGTAGGGATGTTGACGGGTATGAAATTAATAGGCTCAAACTCAACGCCTTTTATTTTTAATTTCATTAATTCTTGAATTAATTTATTTGAATTTATAAATGGTGCCCCGATAGTTAGAAAAGGATGGTGTGTTCCTCTACCCTCGGAAATATTTGTTCCTTCAATCAAACAAGCTCCGGGATAAACAATTGCAGTTTCAAGGTCGGGAATATTGGGTGAAGGCGCTACCCATTGGAGTTTGAAATTATCGTAATAATAATTTCTTTTCCAATTTTTCATTTTAATAACTGTTAAATTCGGTTTTGTTTTTTCTCTAAGCCATCCTTCTCCTACGTACATTTGTGCAAGTTCGCCCGGCGTCATTCCATACCGGATAGGAATCGGTACGATACCTACAAAAGATCGTAAGTCTTTTTGTCTGATAGGTCCGTCAATAGTTATACCATTAATCGGATCAGGTCGATCTAGTACAATAACCGGTATATGATTTTCTGCAGCAGCTTGTAATACATAATACAGGGTTGAAATGTACGTATAGAATCTGGCGCCTACATCCTGAATATCGTAAAGAAGTAAATCGACATTCTTTAACATTTCGGGAGTCGGTTTTTTATTTTTTCCGTATAAGGAATATATTGGGATTTTAGTTTTTGGGTCAACTCCGGAACTGATGGATTTTCCTGCGGGTGCATTACCGCGAATACCATGTTCAGGTCCAAACAAAGCAGTTATCCTTAACCCTTTTATATTATATAACGAATCCACTAAATATTTACCGTTAGATAGCAAACCTGTTCGGTTTGTAACAATTCCTATCCGTTTACCCTTAAGTAAATATAAATATTCCGTTATGAGCCTATCGGCACCCATAGTTACTCTTTTATTATAATGGATATTTTGAGAATTTATAGTTCCCCGGCTGAAGAGAATAATAAGTATAACTATTAAATAATTTTTCATTTAAATTATCCTGATAATTAGTTTATTCAATATTCCTTAGATCTATTAACATCTTAATTGAGCGATTTTTGCATGTCTATAGTATATCAAAGATCATATTTTATAACAAATAGAGTATTTATTAATTATAATTTTCGAGTAACTCTTTTCTTGAAAAGAAATGTGAGATTTCAATATTTGCATTTACATCGGAATCCGAACCATGAATACCATTTTCAGCTTTACTGTCGGCATATAATTTCCTTATAGTGCCTTCTTCTGCTTCAGTCGGATCGGTAGCACCAATTAGTTTCCTAAAATCAGCAACCGCATTTTCTTTTTCTATCACTATCGGGACACACGGTCCGGAAGTCATAAATTCTACGAGATCATTGAAGAAAGAGCGTCCTTTATGAACTTCATAAAATCCTTCCGCTGAATCTTTTGTTAATTTTAACATTTTCATTGCTTTTATTTTAAATCCGGCTTCCGTAATTATTATTATTATTTGTCCGATTAAGTTTTTTCTAACCGCGTCCGGTTTGATTATTGCTAATGTTCGATTTCCCAAATTTTTCTCCTTTAAAAAATTAAACTTAAATGATTAATCAACTTTTATAAAATGATAATCTATTTTAAGGATCGATTGACGACTTATTAAAAATGATTTTTATAAATATACTATTTTTAATAAAATTAAAATAGTATACAGAGATTATTCAATATGAATATTCTATTATTTAGAAACAATCCTCATTTGAATACTTCAATCAATTTATTCACCTCATTTTTTTTTAGGTAAAACATTTTCAAGGTCTTTAAATTCATTCTCAAGAATATGTCCCAAATGCATGATTCTACCGCTAAGTTTACGATACACTATTTCAACCAAAAAAGAAAATGCAATCATTCCAATAAGAATAAATATCTGCCAAGCGGTTGATGGATTGGATAGAGATTGTAATACAAGCGCTATAAATGCAATAGCACAAGCAACAGCACCGGTGAATGTCAATATTCGTGATGCACCGGTTTTACCGGAAAGACGGAAAGCTGCCCAATTAACGGCCAAAAAGACCAATAGAAAACCTGAGCTGCCCATTCCGGCAATAGCCTGAAGCGGTACAAAATTCACAATAATTACCGAAAAAATAACGAACATAATTAAACCTTCAAGTGGTTGATTCCGAATGTTATA
>CBFDUR010000196.1:0-4818 GCA_965613005.1 uncultured Ignavibacteriales bacterium | reverse complement strand
AGTTCTTTAAATTTCAGTCTCCTGTTTTTGTGAAGACATGTTTTACAAGAAGAACTTTTTAAACCGTGCTCAAAGAGTAATAAATAAAATTAAGGGTGAAAATTCTCGGATTGTTTGTTATATTACCGGTTATAAAGTAATCATCAAAAACATGAAATCAATTAAATCCATTATATTATTCTCCTTAATACTTTCCTTTTTTACTAATGGATATATCTATTCTCAAGAAGTAAATATTATCCCTTATCTAAAACAAATAGAAAGCGGTAAAAAAAAGGAAGTAAAAACAAAATTGCAACAGTTAATAAAACAATATCCGAGTAATCCATCAGTTATGTTTCTTGCCGGAGTGATGACTGAAAACGGGCAGGATGCTGTAGCTGTATTTAAAAAGATTGTTAAAAATTACCCCCACAGCAAGTATGCGGATGCTGCTTTATATCGAATATATACTTATTATTATGCAATCGGTTTATATAAATCTGCAAAAACGTTTTTAACCAAATTAAAAAGAGAATATCCGAATTCACCTTATCTTAATATAGCAGAAAAAAATATACCTAACAGAAATGATACCACAGATATTGAAATAAATATTAAAAAACACAAAGGGAACACTTCTAAAGCAGTTAAGACTACTTTGAAAGATGAACAACATTATAGATTTACCATCCAAGCCGGGGCTTTTAGTAATCCGGGAAATGCTATAGCATTAAAAAAAGATTTCATTGATTCGGGCTATTTTTCAGACATTAGCGTGAAAATTGTGGCCGGTGCAACTTTTCATGTGGTTTACGTCGGTAAGTTTTTCGATAGAGCAAAAGCGGAGAATTTTCTTAAAATTATTAATAAAGTATACAACCTTAACGGTATAATTATATCAACAAATAAGTAAGTCGAAATAAATTGAAAATTAAGTTTATCGGAACAGGCTCGGGCAAAGCATCTCTTGAAAGATATCACTCTTCTATTCTTTTTTCGGGAAATGATTATAATTTGCTTATCGATGCGGGAGATGCGATTTCCAGAGCTTTGCTGAAGCAGAATATCGCTTATTCATATATCGACGGTATTTTAATATCGCATTTGCATCCCGATCATTCCGGCGGATTAGCGGCGCTTATAGTACAAATGGAAATTACCGGAAGAACGAAAAGGCTTGATTTATTTCTACATGAAAGCTTAATCGAGCCGGTTAAAAAGTTTATTCTTACTTCTTATATCTTTGAAGAAAAAATGGATTTTGAAATTCGCTATCTCCCTTTCAAACATAAAGTGAAATTTACTGTTAATGAGGAGTTTAATTTTATTGCTAAACAAAATTCGCATTTAGATGATTATAGAAAATATGATAAAAAGAATGAATTAAGTTTTATTTCCAATAGTTTTCTATTTGGACATGATGGAAAGAAAATATTTTATACCGGAGATATTGGAAGCAAAAATGATCTTTATTTATTCAAAGGGAATGATTTAGAACTAATTATAAGTGAAATTTCTCATATTTCTTTTCATGAACTTCTGATCGCCATTGGTGAGTTATCACCAAAAAAATGTTTAATTACTCATATTGAAGATGATAATGAAATTTTGCAATTAAGTAAAAGCGATTCAATTAATAACAACCTAAAACATAAAATAATAATTGCTCATGATGGGCTGTCATTGATCGTTTAAGCTGCTTTATATTTGAAGTGATTAATGATATATTACTAAATCTTACTCAAACTAAGTTCAATGTGGACAAAAAATAAAAATAGAAGAAAAATGATTTTTGTTAATGAAATCATAAAAAAATTAAAAGAAATTTAATAAGTTTTATAAATCGGCATTTTAAAATTGTGAAATAAATATAAAACTGATTGCAAAGAACAAATAGGTAATTGCTTAACTAAAAAACAACCTTAGTTTTTTTATATAATAAGGTACCTCACAGTTACAATATATTTTAACCGGGTAATAAGATCACTCTAAATAATATTTCCCATGAGGATGACATTTTGAAAATGTTGGTTTTTTAGAGAAAACTTAATAATCAGATAGTTATATATTAATTATTTTCTAATCTAAGCAATAGGCAAGTGATTATAACATGATAATTGAATGAATTTTTAATTATCATTGATTTTAAATTTTAGAATAAAATAATTCCTTCAAATTTGAATGTTGCTTTGTTTATTTGAGAATTACAGACAGTGTGAACGAAAGCTGTTTTTATCTAATTGAGATGATTTAATAAAATTATATCTATTTAGAGTAAATTCAGAAATTCAATAGGTCCTTTATAAAATATAAATTTTACTTAATTAATGTATCGGTTTTTAACATAAATAATCAAATGAACATAAAAAGATTATTTTCAGATTATAAAATTGTGCGTGTCAACAAAAATCAAAGCTTTTTAGCAAAAAAATACCTTTTTAAAGGAAACTTATTACATGAAAAATTTGATAAAAGTTTTAGCAGGGTTTATGTTTATTATCAGTTAAAAATTACAATGAATTATGACAATTGATGAATTTAAAAAAGCATTTGGGATTATCGGCAAAACTAAAGAAATCCGGGATGTTGTTGATATTACAATGCAGGTGGCAAAATCTGATATTTCCGTACTTATTTATGGAGAAAGCGGAGTAGGTAAAGAAATTTTTGCTAGAGCTATACACGGTTACAGCAATCGTGCCGGCAAACCATTGGTTAGTGTAAATTGTGGAGCTATACCCGAAGGCATTCTTGAAAGCGAATTATTCGGACATACGAAAGGTTCATTTACAGGCGCTGTAGGAGGGCGAAAAGGCTACTTTGAGATTGCTGACGGCGGCACTCTTTTCCTCGATGAAATTGGAGAAATGCCGTTTACTACTCAAGTAAGACTTCTAAGAGCAATTGAATTAAAAGAGTTTATGAAGATCGGTGCCGAAACCGTTACAAAAGTAGATGTTAGAATAATTGCCGCCACTAACAAGGAACTTCAACAACTTGTAAATGAAAATAAATTCAGAGAGGATTTATACTTTAGGCTTAAGGCTGTTACGCTGTATATACCCCCATTGCGAAAAAGAAAAGCCGATATTGAAGAATTAGTAAAATACTTTATTAAGAATTATACGGGTATCAACAAAATGGCTGAACCCCAATTAATTTATGAGGCGTTAGATTTACTGATAAATTATCACTGGCCCGGAAATGTGAGAGAATTGAAAAATACAATTGAAACGGCGCTGGCGCTAAATAGGAATGGAATACTGGATGTTTCTTCATTTAATCATTTGCTAAAAGTCGAATCTGAATCGGATACTTCTTTTCACAACCTTCCGGTTTATCTTAAAAAATCTCCCGAACAAGCCGATAGAGAATTGCTTTATAGAGCACTTTTCGAATTAAAAAAAGATATTATGGAATTGAAAGATATAATTCTTAGGCAAAAAGAGGAAGTCTATACTCAAGATAAAAAACATAAAAACAATGAAATTTTACCGCTATCCGAATTGGAAAAAGAAGCTATAATAAACGCACTCGAAAAAACGAGAGGGAATAAACGAAACGCCGCTAAAATGCTGAAGATTAGTGAAAGAACCTTATACCGGAAATTAAAAGAATATGAATTATAAAATTAAACATTACTTTTATATACTCCGTAATATTAATAATATCACACGAAGGAGTATAAAAAAAGATAATGGGAGGAAAATCACCTCTTATTGCTATCATCTATTTATTCTCTTGTTTTTGATATTTGCCCTGATTAGCTTATCAGGTTGTTTTTCATATTCTTTTACCGGTGCTTCCGTTCCCAAATATCTGAAGACTATTGCAATCCCTATTGCTGAAGATAGAAGCGGTTCGGGAGAGCCCGGTTTAAGGGAAATGTTGACGGATAATTTAACTCAAAAATTTATTGACGATAATACATTACGTGTAACCGAAAAATCTAATGCTAATGCAATTTTGGATTGTACAATTACATCATTAACGGATGCGCCTGCTGTAGTTGCAGCCGGCGAGAACGTAACCGTTAGAAGAATTACAATTTCGGTTCAAGTAATTTATCGGGATTTGGTAAAAAGAAAGATCATTTTTAATAAAAGTTTTTCGAATTACGGTGATTATTCCTCAAGTAGTAGTATCAACGAAAGAAGCGCTGCTATCAAAACGGCTGTTGATAAGATTGACGAAGATATTTTACTTGCCGTTGTCTCCGGTTGGTAATATGCTATAAATGAAATGAGGTGTAAATAATAATGGATGAAATAGTTCTTATCTCATATTTCTTTGCCTTAACCATCTTATTGGTGTTTAGCATGCAGGGGTTTGTTATGATCTATTATTATAGAAAATATAAGAATGTGAAACCAATTCCCAAGCGGGATGTATCTACGGATCTTGCGGTAACAATTCAATTACCTTTATACAACGAACTTTATGTAGTCGAAAGATTAATTAACGCTGTTTGTAAAATTGATTATCCGAAAGACAGATTGGAAATTCAGGTGTTGGACGATTCAACCGATGAAACTGTGCAGATTTGTGCCCGTATAGTAAAAGAAAAAAGTAAAGAAGGTTTTGATATAAAACAAATCCATAGAAATAATAGAGAGGGATTTAAAGCCGGAGCGTTAAAGGAAGGGCTCAAAACCGCCAAAGGTGAATTCATTGCTATTTTTGATGCCGATTTCATTCCTCAAAAAAGATTCTTAAAAGAAACTCTTTCATTCTTTACGGATAAACGGATTGGAATGGTTCAAACCAGATGGGAACATCTGAATGGTGATTATTCAATATTGACTAAAGCACAAGCCCTTGCATTGGATGGACACT
>CBFDUR010000195.1:0-4818 GCA_965613005.1 uncultured Ignavibacteriales bacterium | reverse complement strand
GTTCAGAGGATAATATACGTTCCAAAAGTCCGTTGGATTTTAAGAAAAGTACCTTATCGAATTTTAGATACGCTTCTTTTGAAATCTTTTTTGCTTCCAACATCATTTTTTTAGTGTTTGAATTAGAAGCGTAGTTGCTTGCCGATAAAGATATTATTAGTAAAATAATAATACCTACGTTTTGTACGATTTTTTTAAGCATAATAATTATTCCTTATATTGTTGTAATAAAAAGTACTTTGAAAAACAAAGTATATAACTAAAAAAAATTATTTTTTTATCATCTTCTCAAGTCGTTCTACATAACTTTCAAATGCTTTTCTACCTTTTTGTGTTAAAAGATATCTTGAAACCGGTTTCCGGTTTTGAAAACTTTTATTTACCGCAATGTAACCGGCGTCTTCTAACTTTTTCAAGTGAACGCTTAAATTACCGTCGGTAGTTTTTACTTTTTCTTTAAGAAAAGTAAATTCAGCTTCATCAACGGAAATTAGAACCGCCATCACGGCAAGCCGTATTCTGGAGTGAATAATTTCATCCAATTGCTGATAATCAAATTCGTTCATTGTACTGTGCCGGTTATTTCTTTTTTCGATTTATTGTAAATTATAATTCCCGGTACAACTTGAAATAAAAACATCATCGCAGCAAAAAACAGCAAGGTATATAAGCCGGGCCAGAAAAACATAATTAAAGAGCCAAGCCACCAGCCGATTGATAGGGCGGAGATCCATTTTTTACCGTAAATAAACCCCGTTATTGCAAAACCGATTCCTAATATAATCGAGATGGCAGGGGAGACGGAAAATCCTTGTAAAGCTCCCGAGATACTCCCGGCAAATCCTATAATTGCCATGGCAATTCCGCACGATACCCACACAACCGAGAGTAATTTTCCTGCAAAAGTTTTAGTGGCTAATTTTTTACTTCTTCTTTTTCCCATTATAAAACTTACTAACCACCCCAAAATTATAATAGAAGGCCATAACCAAGTAAAAATAGAGAAATATTTTGCAATTATTGAAAAATAGGTAATGACTAAACCTATTACTACAATTATTCCCCAAAAAATAAGTTCCGTTCCGTCTTTATAAACTATGCGCCTGCTGTCGGTCATAATTTTTTTTATAAAAGCGATTTCTTGTTGAGCTGTTATTTCGTCCATTGTTACCTCCAATTATAAAGTACTTTAATTTGCAAAGCAAATATATATAATTTTAATTTTTATGTCAAGTAAAAAATGCTGTTGATTAAATTGACTCAATTTTTAATTGACCTAATTACCTAGGAAATGAACAATAAACAATTAGAACAAGAAAACAACTCTCGTTATAGAAGTGTTTATTTCTGTTGCCGCCGACCATTCGGTAGCAACAATGTACATTCGCAAATTCGCGGCAAAAATAAATGTAAAAGTCCGATTTGTGATAATATAAATTTTATAATTACCGGCAAAATTCTGTAATACCTCACTCAAATGGGGAAAAGGCTGGGTTCTTATGTGATAAAATAATATCTTTGTTTCATGGAAATAAAAAAACAAATCAGGCTTTATAACAGGGATATTACAAAACAAGATATTGAACTAATAAAAGAGCTTATTCAGACAGAAGGCTTAAAAGGACGTACCTATATATCAAAGCATCCATCTATTCAGAACTATAAAAGAACTTGAAAAAGAATTCCCCGATAATCAAGAAATTGCCGGTTTTATTCAAACAACACTGCCATTATTAAGTGATGCAATGAATCTACGTTCTCTGCCTATTGATGATAAAGAATTTTATCGAAGAGCGAAAAAAACAAAAGATTGTATTATTAAGGCAATGAACTCTCAAGCTAATCATGCGGCTATTCAAAATATTCAGAATATTTTTAGAGATAATCATGATAAGTTATACCATTGGGCAAGCGACCGTAAAATCCCGGCTGATAATAATTTTGCAGAAAGAGAATTGCGTCCTTTAATAATTGCACGAAAATTAAGTTTTGGCTCACAATCTAATGAAGGAGCTAAAACTAGAGAAATATTGATGTCTGTTTTGATCACTCTCAAAAAAAGAACAAACGGTAAAACTGCTGATAGATTTAAATATCTCTTAGATGAATATGCAGCTAATTCTTTTATAGATATTTACAAAATTCTTTTCCCAGCCGATTCTTCTTGATTACTCCGCTTATAGTCCTTCCCCATTTGAGTGAGATATTACGATTTAGACTTAATAATGCTTGACATTATATTCACATCAGGTTAATTTAATTTGAAATAAGTTTTTTATTTTTTTGAAGAGTTAATTAAAATGTATAAATCATTTAGAATTTACTGTGTGCTGGCCCTTTTTACTTTTGCAATGTTCTTTATTCAAAGTTGCAAAAATAATACACAAATAGTAGGCAGTTCAGGCGGAACATCAAAGCAGATTTTAAAAAAATCTACTGTAAACGGACAAGTGGTAACAGAATCTTCGGGAATTCCACTTGACAGTGCACTAGTTTTTATTTCCAGCTCTTCAATAAGTCAGGTTACATATACTAATTCACAGGGCAAATATACATTTCAAATTGAACTGGGAAGCACAACCACCTTTTCAATAACAACAAGTAAAAGCAACTATGTAAATGACACGACAAACATAACCGTAACTTATGGTAATGATTATAACGCTCCCTTAATAAAACTGGCACAGATTAATACAGGAACAACTCCATCAGGCAATCCAAAAAGTATTTACTTAATTAGTCAAAGTGCTTCGTCGATAGGTGTAAAAGAATCCGGCTCAATAGAAACCGCACGTTTGACATTTGAAGTACAGGATTCTGTAGGTAACCCAATCGATATTGATCATTCGGTTGATGTATATTTTTATTTAGGTTCGTCACCCGGAGGAGGAGAATCGATTGAACCGACAGTTATAAGAACAAATACACTGGGTAAAGCTTCCGTTAATTTAACCAGCGGTACAAAGGCAGGCGCTGTACAAATTATTGCGAAAATAAATTTCGGCGGTGAAACTATCATTTCCAAGCCTGTCAGTATTTCTATACATGGCGGATTACCCGATCTTAATCATTTTAGCCTTTCTGCGGAAAGTATGAACTTCCCTGGTTATGACATTTATGGACTGAAGGATAAAATTACAGTGTATGTTGGTGATAAATACGGCAATCCCGTTAAGCCTCAAACTGCCGTCTATTTTACAACAACAGGTGGAATAATTGAAGGTTCAGCTCTAACAAATAACTTAGGTACGGGTACTGTTAGTTTATTATCTGCCGCGCCTAAACCGGATGACTCTATTCTTGGACCAGGTTTTGCAAGGATTACAGCTTCAACTGCTAACGAAAATTTGAATACTATTTTAACACAGGGCATTATTTTATTTTCAGGAACACCGAGAATCATTGTTATTCCTTCTACTTTTGATATCCCCAATGGGGGTTCACAGCAATTTAATTATACAATTTCCGATGAAAACGGGAATCCACTGGCAAAAGGGACCAGTATTACCGTCACTGTCGACGGTACTTCAGTCGGTTCTCAAGGTAATCTATCAGTAACCTTACCCGATACTCAAGATAGAGCATGGACAAAGTTTAACTTTATGGTTTTTGATAATGTAGATACCGTTAATGTTGCGAGCCCTGTTTCAATCAGCATTCTTACTACAGGTCCCAATGGTAGTGCAATAAAAACATTTTCGGGAATAAGCAGGTAAAAAACGGTTTTAGCTTTATTGTTGTAGTGACCGGTAATTATTCTATAGAGTATAATTAAATTAAAAAATGTTTAATTTTTAATAAGAACATTAATTTTTTTATTTAAATAGATATTTTTATCTTAATGAGAGCTTGAAAATAGACATAAATTAATCGTAATATTATTAATAATTTTTGTAAAAGGATAGGGATATAAAATGGCGTCAGATTTAATTGCACATATTGAAATACCCGCTACTGATCTTGAGCATACAAAAGATTTTCTATTTAAAATGTTTGGCTGGGAATTCAAACCTTTTGGAAACGGATATTTACTATTTAATACTCACAAAGGTTTTACCATAGGATTAAGAAAAGTTCATTCCATTATAAAAGGTGATACGACTATTTTCCATATAAGAGTGAATGCTGTGGAAGAATATTTGAATAAAGCTAAAGAATTGGGCGGTGATGTATTCAAAGGAAAAACCATTATTCCTGCAATGGGAGCTTATGCATTGATTAGTGATCCCGATGGAAATATCATCGGTTTATATCAAGGAGTATAATTATTTTACGTTTTATTTTGTTTTTTCTTTCATCAATCAACAAAGGTTATTTCAAAAGTGCCGATTATCATTTAAAAAGACTATAAAAAGAGCGAACCTAATAAAAAGTATGACGATATATATTTACTTAACAACCAGTTTAGTAGAGGTAGAAGCTTTTTCTCCATTGATATTATCTTTGATAGTTATTTTTAACTTATATAGTCCGCTTTTCAATTGACTGATATCGAATGCAATGTAATTGAAAACATTTTTAGTAGTATCGGAATATGTATCTTTAATAGTTAAATTATATTTTGTTTTGGTACCGAACAATCCACTAAGAAAATCCCAAACGCTCTTTGTTTGGCCTTCCCTTCTTAAATTATAATTAACAGTATAATTCGACTGTCCATTCTTATCCATGGCTAAATTATAAATCTCATAATAAGTGTAAACATTATCCAGTTTATCAAATTGCAGAGTAGGGTTTTGAATTATTTTAATATTTTTTCTACTTACCAAATAATCAACAAGGTCTCTTTTGTACACAAGGAAGGAAAAATCCTTAACA
>CBFDUR010000194.1:0-4824 GCA_965613005.1 uncultured Ignavibacteriales bacterium | reverse complement strand
CGCTAAAAAAACAATTAAAATACTGAGTAGGAATATAATAATATTTAAGAATAGATTGGTTGAAGTGTTTTTAAGGTTGCTGTTTTTAGAAAGTTTGCCCGTCGGCGTTTTTTCCTTCACGTATTCTTATCTCAATTGACAAAACTAAAATAATTTAACGGATAAAAGATGATTATCTACCGATAAACGGAGAATCACCTAACAGGCCATTATAAAGCCCGTATCCATTACCACCGTAATAACCGGAGTAAAAACTTCCGGGTAGATTTCTATACTGTACAGAGATTGAAACATTTTTCCACGGTTTCCAATTTATTGCAGCACGACTTATATAAAAACCATTGATATTATTTGAAAAATTTTTCCCAAAAGTATTATATGGGGAATGAATTATGCTTGCATCCAACTGTACATTCAAATTTTTATTGAATTTGTACCTCATGCTATTGGTATAAACACCCAACGCAACTCCTTGTGATCCGAAGGTTGAATAAGACATACTATAAGATTGATGCATCTGAAAGTTGTTTGGATTAATAAGTCCGAACAAATAATCCGATGAATTCTTTGCAAGCATTCCTTCGTCTATAGATTTCCGTGGGAATGCTGAATTCTTGAATTGTGCAAATAACGGCATTGCAAAAATAACTACAAATAAAACTAAATACTTTTTCATAATTTCACCAAAAACCTTACATGTATTTTAAGTAAATCATATTATAAAGTCAATGTGCTAAAAATTCCCTCTTAATCTTCAGCACTTGTTACTTTCCGATCTGTCCTAAAAAATCCTTTCAATTTTATAATTAAAAAATGTGTACCGGATAATGGGAGTTTTCAGTAAAGAATTATTTTTTAACCTTGACAATTATTATTAAAAGTATATATTTATCTTTCAAATTATGAAAGACATTAGCGGAACATATTATCAAACAAATTTTAAAGTTAACCGAATTTATTGGTGGCGGTTAAATGTGTTCAATAGTATGATCCGGTGATTTTGAGATAAATTATTATTAACGTTTATAACCCCTTGTCAGATCACTGAGTGGGGTTTTTTTATTTTAAAGTAATTAAAACATTTGCAACAATTTATGAAGCTAGAAGAATTTATAGAACTTTCAAAGACTTACAATCTGATTCCGGTTTACGAGATAATTACCGCAGATTTATTAACACCGGTTTTAGCATATCTTAAAATAAGAGAGCAAGGAAAACAAAACTTTTTACTGGAATCGGTGGAAGGTTCTACTACTATGGCAAGATACTCTTTTATCGGTAAAAACCCTGAAACAATATTTTTGAATTCCGCTAAAAGGATATCTGTAAAATATAACGGTTCGACCGAGAATTTTACTGATTCGCTTTTTAATTTTATCCGCCGGAAAATTACAAAATATAAACAACCTAAACTTGATGCATTGCCGGATTTTACCGGCGGTATTGTGGGATATCTCGGTTATGAAAACATTGCTCTTATCGAGAATGTTATAAAATTCAATTCAAGAAATTTTGATAATCCTGATTCAATCTTCGGAATATATAAAACAATTCTTGCTTTTGATCATTATAAACATCAAATCATTTTAATTTCTAATGTAGAAATTGAAAAAGAAACTAACTTAGTTGCTGCATATCATAAAGCGAAACAAAAATTATACGAACTGAAAAAAGACTTAAGAAAACCTATCAAATATAAATCCGATTTCAATTTACAAGGAGCAATTAACGAAAACTTTAATCCTGACGAATTTTATAAACAAGTGGAAGCCGGAAAGAACAATATTATTGAGGGAGACGTTTTTCAGATAGTTTTATCTAAAAGGTTTTCATCAAAATTTAAAGGCGACCCTTTCAACGTTTATCGTGCACTAAGAATAATTAACCCTTCTCCGTATATGTATTATCTTGAATTTGAAAATGATTTTGAAATAATCGGTACTTCACCGGAAGATTTGTTAAAGATTAAAAATGGAAAAGCTCAATTATTACCCATCGCCGGGACACGACGGCGAGGCAAAACAGAAGAAGAAGATAAAACACTGGAAGAAAATTTAATTAACGATCCGAAAGAACTTGCCGAACATATAATGCTTGTCGACCTCGGTAGAAATGATTTAGGACGTGTATGTGAATATGGTTCGGTGAAAGTAACGGAAAGTATGAGAATTCAAAGATACTCACACGTAATGCATATAGTTTCGAAAGTAGAAGGCAAAATTGCTCAAGGAAAAGATTCAATTGATGCGTTGATGTCTTGTTTTCCGGCAGGCACTGTAACCGGTGCACCAAAAATCAGAGCGATACAGTTAATTGATAAATATGAATCCGACGTAAGAAATGTATACGCAGGTGCGGTAGGTTATTTTGATTTTTCAGGCAATCTTGATATGTGCATTGCAATAAGAACACTTTTTGCAAAAAAAAATACAATTTATTGGCAAGCCGGAGCCGGCATTGTAGCCGATAGTCGCCCGGAACTTGAAGCCAAAGAAATAAAAAACAAATCGGCAGCTTTAGTTAACGCATTAAAATACGCAGGGATAATTGATGAAAATTCTAGTAATTGATAATTACGATTCTTTTACATACAATCTTGTACAATTATTAGGACAGTTCAAGAACGAAATAATTGTAAAACGGAATGATAAGATCAATCAAGAGAAGATCGCTCAACTTAGACCTGATAAAATTTTAATTTCTCCGGGTCCTGGGAAACCGGAAGATTCAAAAGGCTCATTAACTGCAATACATGCCTTCGGTAAAATTATTCCGATACTGGGTGTTTGCCTGGGCCATCAAGCCATTGCGGTTGCTTTTGGAGGCAAAGTAGTTAAGGCTCCTGAATTGATGCACGGTAAAACTTCAAAAATTAAACACGATAACAAAACGATTTTTAAAAATATTATTCAAGATTTCGATGCTACCAGATATCACTCTCTAATTATAGAAAGAGAATCACTTCCGGATGTGCTCGAAATTTCTGCCGAAACAGAAGATGGAATTGTAATGGGAATCAGACATAAAAATTACAACATTGAAGGTATCCAATTCCATCCTGAATCAATATTAACTCATGAAGGTGAAAATATAATAAAAAATTGGCTGTCGCTTTAATATAAATGGACTTACTTAGGAGAAATCATGATAATAAAATATCTAGAAAAGGTAATTGAAAAAGAAAATTTAAGCTTCGATGAATCATATCGGATAATGGAAGAAATAATGAGCGGCAATGTTAATAATTCACATCTTGCCGGATTATTGGTCGCTCTGAAATCGAAAGGAGAAACACCTGTTGAAATTGCCGGTTTTGCCAAAGCAATGCGAGATAAAAGTATTAAAATTGAAATTGAAGATGATAATGTTATCGATGTCTGTGGAACCGGTGGAGATAATTCAGGAAGCTTTAATATATCCACTGCAACGGCATTTGCAGTAGCCGGTGCAGGAGTTAAAGTGGCAAAACATGGTAATCGATCTATCTCAAGCAAATCAGGTAGTGCGGATGTTCTTCAGGAATTAGGAGTAAATATTAATATGACTAAAGAACAATCAACCGGAGCATTAAAAAAGATAGGAATAGCATTTTTATTTGCCCCGCTCTACCACCCGGCTATGAAATTTGCAGCCCCGGTAAGACACGAATTGGGCATGAAAACGGTTTTTAATATGCTTGGACCACTAACAAATCCGGCAAATGTAAAAAAACAAATGATCGGAACATATAATATACATGCCGCTAAAATTATGTCGCAAGCGGCAAAGTATCTGGATTTTGAGAAAGTTTGTTTCTTGTGCAGTATCGATAAGTATGATGAAATTTATCTCGGAGACCTTACGGAAATATATGAATTTAATCATGGCGAAGAGATAAAAACCTATACAATTTCAAACGAAACATTCGGTTATCCTAAAATCAATTTTGATGCTATTCAAGGAGGAACCCCTTCGGAAAATGCTCAAATTATTTTAGATGTATTTCAAAATAAAAATAAGAACGGAGCATTCCATACTATAGCCGCAAATACTGCATTAGCTCTTTACAGCGCAGTATATTCCGATAATCTTAAAGAATGTCAAATAGCCGCCGAAAATTCAATATTAAGCGGAGCGGCTTTCGCAAAGCTCAATGAGTTGAAAAATTTCGGTAATTCTTTTTGAAAATAAATTATCATTAATAATTAAGCACCGGCACGGTTTTACAAAAATCTTGAAAGGGCATAGTTTTTTCTAGTTAACTTTTTGTTATTGAAACTTAGTTTCTTATAACTAATTTAGAATCGGTTAATTGTTAGATTATTGAAAGCGGTTTTATTTTATATTGTTTAAGAATTTATACTTGTTTATCTTACAACTTATATTTAATGAATATCATGAAAAAAGTTTTAATATTTGGTTCAACGGGGTCGATCGGTACTAATACTCTTAATGTCATCCGAAATTTTCCCGACAAATTTGAAGTAAGTGCATTAGCGGTTAATACACGAATTGACATACTTTTGCCGCAAATAGAAGAATTTCATCCAAAAGCCGTAGTTGTTAAAAGCAAAGAGTTTGGGTTGAAATTAAAACGTTTGGTAGGAAATAAATATGAAATTTTTACAGGTACTAACGGATTAATTCATGTTGCACGCGATTTAGATTATGATATTTTTGTCGGGGCTATGGTTGGATTTTCAGGTTTAGCTCCTACAATTGAAGCAATAAAGAGAGGCAAGAGAATTGCTTTAGCCAACAAAGAAACACTTGTAGTGGCACTATAGACACGATAGTCATCTACATGTATACAACATGTATAAAGAAACACCTGTAGTGGCACTA
>CBFDUR010000193.1:0-4837 GCA_965613005.1 uncultured Ignavibacteriales bacterium | reverse complement strand
TTTTTATCGCTTGTTAAAATATCGTATCTAACGGGGTTAATTAGAAATTTGAAATAATGCATTAGTTTCAGTATATCGGCAGAGAAGAACATCAGCAGAGTTCACGCGGTTAGTATAAATCTTCGGGCAAACAGTCATACATTCATTCATACTTCAAAATTTACTTGTACCGTTAAATTTTTGCTATAATATATCCCTATTTGGTTCTAGTTTGTCCAGGTTAGGATTAGCACTAAAAGGGTAAATTCCATCGATTCCGTTTTTAAACGAATCGGAAACCTGAACTTAAAAAATCTCTTAATTACTAAAAAATTATATGTGTAATATATCAAATTATAAAGGAAATATATAGCAAAAAATCATTATTAGCGAAAATTCGCTTGTTTTTGTGATCAATACTAATTATCTTAAAAATTAAGAGTTAAAAGCTTGTGGAACAATAATCCAAAATTATGTCGGAGAAGATATAATGGTTAATAAAAGGCTCATTGATATTCTTCCTTATCAAATAAAAAACTATCCTCGTGCAGATGCTGTTTGCGATAAGAAAGATGGCCGTTGGCGAAAATACAGTTCCGTTGAAGTTCAGGAGATCGTTGATAAATTCAGTTTGGGTTTGTTAAAACTTGGTTTTCAACCGGGGGATAAATTTGCAATAATCTCTCACAATCGCACTGAATGGAATTTCGTTGACTTTGGAGTTCTTCAAATGGGCGGGGTTGATGTTCCGATGTATCCGAATATGAGTGAAAATGATTATGAATATATCTTTAATGATGCTCAAATAAAATTAGTTTTCGTTGAGAATAGTGAATTATTTATTAAAGTGAAAAAAGTTCTTTCCAAAACAAAATCGGTTAAAAATATTTATACTTTTGATTCAGTGAACGGTGCAAAGACCTGGTCGGATATTTTGTCTTATGCGGATAATTCGTTGGCGCAGAGATTAAAAGAAATTGAAGCATCTATTAAAACAGAAGACCTTGCAAGTATTATTTACACTTCCGGTACTACGGGTACTCCTAAAGGCGTAATGCTTTCACACCATAATATTTTGAGTAATATTTCTTCTTTAATAAAAATTATACCTATTAATAATTCTCATAGGTTAATTAGCTTTTTACCTATCTGCCATATTTTTGAACGCACGGCAATTTATTACTACCTTACTCAGGGAGGGGCAATCTATTATGCAGAAAGTATTGATAAAATCAGTGAAAATTTTTTAGAAATACAACCGAACTATTTTACTACGGTTCCAAGATTGCTTGAAAAAGTTTTTGAAAAAATAATGCAAAAAGGAAGGGAGCTAAGCAGCTTAAAAAAAGCAATCTTCGGCTGGGCGGTTAATCTAGCTAATCATTATGATGCAAAAGGAGAGAACAACTTTTTTTACAATATAAGATTATCGGTTGCGCGCAAACTGGTTTTCAGTAAATGGCAGAAAGCACTGGGAGGAGAGGTGAAAGGTATTATAAACGGAGCTGCTTCTCTTCAACCGAGACTGGCAAGAATTTTTACCGCTGCCGGTCTTCCGGTTAGGGAAGGTTACGGTTTAACTGAAACTTCGCCCGTTCTTACATGTAATCGGTTTGAAAAAGGATACTATTATCTCGGTACGGTGGGTTTGCCTATCCCCGATGTCCAAATAAAAATTGCCGGTGATGGTGAAATATTAGCTAAAGGTCCTAACGTTTTTAAAGGTTATTATAATCACCCTGAATTGAACACAGTCGCGTTTGATAATGATGGATGGTTTCATACAGGAGATATAGGGCAATTAATTGAAGGAAAATTCTTAAAGATAACCGATAGAAAAAAGGAAATATTTAAAACTTCGGGCGGTAAATTTGTCGCTCCAATGCCGATAGAAAACAAAATGAATGAATCCTGGTTTATCAATAATATCATGGTAATAGGTGAAAATAGAAAATTCACTGCTGCTTTAATCGTTCCGGATTTTGCTTTTGCTTTTAAGTGGTGCGAAAGAAAAGGTATTAATATTAATTCGGTGGATGAACTAATAAATTGCCGATTATTGAAAGATAGAATTTGGAAAGATATTCAAAAATATAATAAAGGATTTTCACACAAATTAAAAAATATGAATTGACATCCAAAGACTGGACTGTAGAGGACGGTGAGCTTACACCTACATTGAAATTGAAAAGAAAAGTTATCATAGAAGAATATAAAGATATAATCGAAAAAATTTATAACACATAAAATTAAATAAACTAATTTCGTCAAAAACAATGATTCAAATATGAAAAGAAATATTAAAGAAGTTGCTGTTTTAGGTTCGGGAGTTATGGGTTCCCGGATTGCCGCGCATTTCGCCAACATCGGCTGTAAAGTTTTGCTTTTGGATATTGTACCAAAGGTATTGTCCGAAGCAGAGGAAAAAAAAGGACTTTCACTAAATGATAGAAAAGTTAGAAACAGGCTAGTTGATAATAATCTTAAAAATGTTTTGAATGCCAAACCTTCTCCAATTTATAAAACATCTTTTTCATCAAGAATTACGACAGGTAACTTTGAGGATGATTTAGATAAACTTAAGAATATGGATTGGATTATTGAAGCGGTTGTTGAAAACCTAAATATTAAAAAATCGGTATTCGGCAAAATTGAAAAATTCAGAAAACCCGGCTCATTAATTACAACTAATACTTCAGGCATTCCGGTTAATTTAATGCTCGAAGGGAGAAGTGAAGATTTTCAACAAAGCTTTTGCGGAACTCATTTCTTTAATCCACCCAGATATCTTCAACTTTTGGAACTTATTCCCACAAAGAAAACTAATCCGGCAGTAATTGATTTCTTAATGTATTACGGAAGTCTGTATCTCGGTAAAACCACCGTGCTTTGCAAAGACACACCGGCATTTATTGCAAATAGAATCGGTGTTTTCAGTATGATGGTGGTGTTCAAGTTGATGAAAGAGATGAATTTATCCATCAAAGAAGTTGATATATTAACCGGTCCGCTTACGGGTAAACCTAAATCCGCCACTTTCAGAACGTGTGATGTTGTAGGAATTGATACACTGGTAAAAGTTGCGAATAATATATACGCAGATTGTCCGGATGATGAAGCAAAAGAATTGTTTGTTATTCCCGATTATGTAATTAAGATGGAAGAAAAAAATTGGCTTGGGGATAAAACAGGACAAGGATTTTATAAGAAAGTTAGAAAGGAAGACGGTAGCAAAGAAATCCTAGAACTAGACATCAATATATTGGAATATAAACCGAGTGAAAAAATAAAGTTTGCTTCCGTTGCTGCTGCAAAATCGATTGATAACCTGAAAGATCGTTTGAAAGATTTACATGCCGCTGGGGATAAAGCGGGAGATTTTTTAAGAAAGCTTTCTTTCAATATTTTTCAATATGCGTCAAATAGAATTCCCGAAATTGCCGATGAAATTTATAAAATTGATGACGCAATGAGGGGAGGATTCGGTTGGGAGCTGGGACCATTTGAAACATGGGATGTGCTCGGTGTGGAAAAAATGACAAAGTTGATGGAAGAAGAAAATATTCCGCCTGCTGCATGGGTGAAAGATATGCTTTCTAAAGGATTCAAATCATTTTATCAAATTGAAAACGGTGAAAAGAAGTATTACGATATTGTATCTGCCGGTTATAAAAAAATTCCCGGTAAGGGTGAATTTATTATCTTGGATAATTATCGTGCAAATAAACCGGTCTGGCAAAACACCGGTGCAACGTTGCATGATATCGGAAATGGTGTGGTTAATCTTGAATTTCATACAAAAATGAATTCTATTGGGACGGAAATTCTAGAAGCAGTAAATAAATCGATTGAAATTGCCGAAAAGAATTTTGCAGGACTGGTTATCGCCAATAATGGTCGGAACTTCTCCGCAGGTGCAAATTTAGCAATGATGTTGATGCTGGCAGTTGAGCAAGAATATGATGAAATCGACCTTGCAATAAGAACTTTCCAAAATACAACTAAGCATGTTCGTTATTCCAATGTGCCTGTGGTTGTTGCACCTCACACACTTACATTGGGAGGTGGATGCGAAATTTGTTTACATGCCGATAAGGTGCAAGCATCGGCTGAAACTTATATCGGTTTGGTTGAAGTTGGAGTGGGAATTATTCCTGCAGGTGGCGGTACAAAAGAAATGACTTTACGGGCTTCGGATAGTTACAAAGTTGGAGAAGTTGAAATGCCCGAACTTCAAAAACGTTTTATGAATATTGCTACTGCAAGGGTCGCAACTTCAGCGTATGAAGCCATCGATATGGATATATTTAAAACCGGAAGAGATGGGATAACAATTAACCCGAATAAAGTTATTTACGATGCTGAACAATCTGTTTTAGCTATGGCTGAAAACGGATATACTCAACCTGTTCCGAGAAATGATATTAAAGTGCTGGGAAGAGAAGCATTAGCTACTTTATTACTTGGAGCGTATTCATTTAGGAAAGCAAATTATATTTCCGATCATGATAAAAAAATTGCTGAAAAATTAGCTTTTGTTATGTCAGGTGGTGATCTTACTCAAGGAACGTTTGTCTCAGAACAATATTTACTTGATTTGGAAAGGGAAGCTTTTTTGAGTCTGATTGCCGAAAGGAAAACTCTTGAAAGAATTCAACATATATTAAATACCGGAAAACCGTTAAGAAATTAACGGTTTAAAAATTTTAATTAACTATAAAATTAATTTTTTAATAATAAAATTGAAGTAATATCATGAGAGAAGCATATATAGTAGCCGGTTATAGATCGGCTGTCGGTAAGGCAAAGAGAGGCAGTTTCCGCTTCTTCAGATCAGATGACCTAGCCGCAGAGGTAA
>CBFDUR010000192.1:0-4858 GCA_965613005.1 uncultured Ignavibacteriales bacterium | reverse complement strand
CTCTTCTATAGGTAATTGTAGCTAATTCTGCCAATGGAATTTGGGCTCCTGTAGGTGTAGGTATCAATACTTTTATTGCCATAATTTAACCTCTTAATAATTTTAATTATACATTTCGTTTTTAGTTTTTTGTATTATAGATATTTCTTGCTGTTTAAATTCCTTTCGGTCTTCGCTTAAGACCCAAGCAGTGAGATCATCATCAGCTTTGCCTTTCTTTACGGAAACAATCATATAGATGAACCAGGGTAAAGCATAATCTTTGTCAAATTGCGATGGTAATGCAGGATGATCCGGATGGGAATGATAAAATCCCAACAATTCAAGATTATTTTTTTTTGCCCTATTTTCCGATTCACGATATTGTTCCGGCGTTATGAGATAACGTTGTTGCTTATTTTCATTTTTTTCATTCTCAAATTCAATTAATTGATGAGTAACGTGCACATTATCTTTGAATTCTCCCAAAACAGCACCACAACATTCCTCATTATAAGTTTTCTCACCATGACGGCGAATTTCCTCTATTAATTCCTCATTTATTTTGATCATGTTTTTATCTTCTTTTTATTACTTTTATTTGATACTACCAAAATCTATCGCTTAAATATTTCATTCCGCTATCGGGAAATACCGTTACAATAATACCGGTTTCCATGTACTTGGCTAATTTGATGCAGACAGCCATTGCAGCACCGCTGGAAATGCCGACAAGCAAACCTTCTTCTTTTGCAAGTTTTTTAACCATATCATAAGATTCTTCGGTTGTTATTTCTAACATTTCATCGACTAAAGATTCATCATAAATTCCAGGGACAAGTGAAGTTGGAAGATGTTTTAAACCCTCCAAACCATGTAAAGGTGAATCAGGTTGAAATGCCATTGTTTTAATCGATGGATTTAATTCTTTCAATCGTTTCGAAGTACCAACGAAAGTACCGGTTGTACCCAAGCCGGATATAAAGTGCGTAATTCGCCCTGAAGTTTGTTTCCAAATTTCATTTGCCGTGGTTTTGTAATGAGCTTGCCAATTAGCGGTATTATTATACTGATCAGGATAATAATATTTTCCCGGATTTTCTTCATAAAGTTTTTTAATAACTCTTTGTGCTCCGTCAGTGCTTTCCATCGGATCGGTAAATATTAATTCGGCGCCATAAGCTTTTAATATTTTTTTTCTTTCCTCACTCGCATTCGACGGTAAAGCAAGTTTAACTTTATATCCTTTTATAGCAGCAATAAATGCATAAGAAATTCCGGTATTACCGCTGGTTGCATCTATAATAGTTTTACTATGATTCAATAAACCGTTTTTCTCTCCTTCAAGAATCATATTTAAAGCAATCCGGTCTTTTACAGAGCCCCCCGGATTAAACCATTCGGCTTTTGCATAAATTTCAATATCCGGATTTAATGAACGGGTAATATTGTTAATCTTCAATAAAGGGGTATTTCCAATTTTTTCAAGGATTGAATATTCCGTATTTGTATGATAAAATCTCTTCTGTTGGAGATCGTTATACAATTCTTTTTTTGCGTTCTCACGCTTATTCTTTTTGAAATCAATCGCTTCTTTATCTAATAAGTTTAACATTGCTTTCCTTATAAAAAGTTTAAAATAAAAAATCCGCTGCCTTTTCGGGGCAGCGGATTATAATCATTAAAATACTAAACTTTATAAATGTAACATCTTTAACACGTCAAAATGATATTCCACTGCCCGGTATGCAGCATTACGACAACACATACAAGTGCAACAACAATTATCGGCTTTTAATTTTTCAACACAATATTTTTTATTTTCAAGCATTATTTACAATATTTATTTTTTTATTGCTCAAACGTATCTATTCTTGACAAAAATGTCAAGATTCTTCTTAATGATTTTGTCTTGTAGGCGTCAAATATTTACTTTTTGTAATTTATATCAATTCAAAATAAAAAAATATTAGTTTTCAAGTGATGGCAGTTAAAATTTCCTTAAATAAGTTAATCTGACTACTCAATTTTATTCATGCATTAAAAATCGTTCAAACGGCTAGTAAATAAAGTCAGTTGTTAAAAAACACAACTTAGAGACATCTTATTATATTTGATTACTTTTTAAAAGGGATTTATCGGATAATGAAGCAATAAGATCAAAATTGAGTGTTTATAATTTTATGTAAAACACCTTACACCTTTTGATTTATACAAGATATAAATTAGAACATTAAAATTATGGTCAATATAAATGTCAAATAAAAAAGCCTTATTATTATTTACAAACTCACCGGTACGGGAAACATTTATAAAAAATGTTTTTTCTAATAAAAATGTGAATGAATCGTTAATCAGGGCTTTTCTTAATAATGTTGTTAATAGCATAACCCAAGCTCAAAAAAAACTTGGATTTGATTTTATAATCGCTACGGATAAAGCCACCTCCGAAAACTTACAAAAAAGTAACACTCTTAATCAAATACCGTATAATAGATTAATTCCATTTTATGGAAATAGTTTCGGAGATAGATTTACAAAAAGTATTTCAGATGTTTTCAGTTTAGGGTATGAGCATATAATTGTAGTCGGAAATGATTGCCCTGATATTACTTCAAGCTTGATAGTAAAAAGTTTTAATCAATTGGAAGAGGGAAAAACCGTTGTCGGTCCTTCGGCAGACGGCGGATTTTATTTGTTGGGTTTGAGATATTTTGAAAAGAAATTCTTCAACAATATTGAATGGAATACGGCAAAAGTTTTTTCTCAATTAATTAGAAATCTTTCCGGCGAGAATGAAAACGCTCATTTTTTGCAAACTTTAACCGATATAGATGATCAAAAAAGTTTAACGGAATGGCTTAAATTAAGAACCGGCGCTTCAAAACTTATAAATAATATAATAATACGGCTTTCAACAATTCCTTCTCTATGCTCCTTAGTTACACCGCCATTTAATAAAGAAGTTTATCTTGCAAAAAGAGCGGTTCAAAAATCACCTCCTGTTAAGTATTAATTAAGTAAATTTTATTTACGAAAAGGCAAATTCAAAATCGAATACCCCTTTTACTCGATTAACTAATAAGGATAACGGAATGCCTTTACTTACTCCACTTCAATTAAGGTTTTAAAAAGGTTCTAAATGACACATGTACTTCTATGGCAGTGGATTGTTCTTTTAACTTTTTCTATTGTATTAATAGCAATAACTCCTTTCGTAAGAACAAATGAGGGTTTTTATAAGGGCGCTTCGCGAGAAGCAAAAAAGCCCGGTATATTAATGTTGACTTTTAGTCTAATTATTTCGTGGATATTTGCTAAATCCGTTACTAATGCAGCAAATTTAGGCTTAAGTTTTGGTATAGTTGGTGGGCTGGCGTATGCCACTTATTATTTTTCCTTTTTAGTAGCGGGAATCGTTATTTATAAATTGAGAACAAAACTCAAAGTTAAAAGTTTACACCAATTTTTAGAAAAGAAATTCGGAAGAACCGCTTTACAGATTTTTACCATTATTATTGCTATCCGGTTATTAAATGAAGTTTGGTCAAATACGGAAGTAATCGGAACATATTTTGGAAAAGGCGGCTCCCCGGAATACATCGCAGCAATAATTGTATTTACGGTTTTAACACTGGTGTATGCATTAAAAGGGGGATTACGGAGTTCTCTTATTACTGATCTTTTGCAAATGGCTTTATTTGCAGTTTTGCTCATAATAGTTTTAAGCATGATACTTCCAAAAGAAGGATCAATTACTCCTTTTATCAAAACCGGTAACTGGTCATTCTCGGGCGGGGTAGATTTACTGCTGGTAGCTTTCATTCAAATTTTCAGTTATCCTTTTCATGATCCCATATTGACAGACCGGGGTTTTATTTCCGATGAAAAAACCACTCTTAAAAGTTATATTATTGCAACCGCAGCAGGTTTCATTTTAATACTTCTTTTTAGTTTTGTAGGAATTTATGCAAAACTTTTGGGTCTCTCGGGTCAGGCGGCTGTAGAAGTATCTAAAACTTTAGGATTATTTTCAATGATTGTAATGAATTTTATTATGGTTACTTCTGCATCTTCTACCGTTGATTCAACTTTTGCATCAGTATCAAAACTATTTGTGGTTGATTTAGGAAAGAAAGAATCCGCTACGATATCGAAAGGCAGATGGACGATGATTATTATCGCAATATTAGGTACTATTCCGCTTTTATTTTCCCCAACTATTTTATCGGCAACAACTATAAGCGGAACAATGGTGCTTGGTTTTGCACCTGTGTTTATATTTTGGAAACTACCGGCGCCAAAAATTTCATTCCACCTCGCGGTTTGGACCGGCGTAATTGCCGGTATAATTTTCGTTTTCGGCTTACTACCTAAGTCGCTTTATTTTACTACAGGTAAGTATGCCGATCTTCTGGCAATAAATGTATATTCAACTATATTAATTTTTATATTTTATTTTGTGCCGGTTCTTTTAATGAAAAATATGAGCAAACAAAAATTTATTAATCCGGTTAACCGGTTGTATTTTTAAAGTTCGAAAAGTATAAATATTATCATGGGACAAAAATATCCTCAAATATATCTTGACAATTTAGACAATCTTTGGTTTCAAGTGGCGGGAACATTATGTAATATTCAATGCGAACATTGTTTTATTAGCTGCAGTCCCGTCAACCATAATTTTGAATTCATGAATTATAATCAAGTAAATCGCTTTCTCCAAGAATCTATTCAAAAGGGCGTTAAAGAATATTATTTCACCGGAGGCGAACCGTTTATGAATAAAGATATATTTAGGATTCTGGAAAAGACATTACAAATTGGACCGGCTACCGTTTTAACAAACGGAATGCTGATAAAACCGCAGTATGCCGAA
>CBFDUR010000191.1:0-4870 GCA_965613005.1 uncultured Ignavibacteriales bacterium | reverse complement strand
GTTGTTGACAAAGTAGTAGCAAGTTCAGGAATTGCTGGCGCTAAAATGTTTTTAAATAAATATTATAGAAATAAGAAATGCTATGTTAATTCGGCAACTCCAGAAAAAGAAATAAAACAAAATAATGATAATCTTTCAAAACGGGAAGTAAATCATAAAAAAACCCTTGAGTTTGTAGTAGATGAAGTAAAGAAGATCTGCTTAAAAAAAGATTATTCCGATGCAATTATAAAATGCAGTTTAATGTCATTTAATATTCAAAAATTAGATAAAAACGTGTCCGTTCAAAATATTTCCAACCTTCGCAATGAGATATATGATCTTATCGATGAATTGAACTTTATAATTCAAATAGAAATAAGATTCGTTCTCTTTCCTTTACCGGATATAAAGAGGGAAGCGTATGAGATAGGGAAAAATTATATGCAAAATTTTCTTGAATGGATTAAAGCGGAAGATAATTATTCACCGGAAAAACTAATGAAAATATTGGAAGATGAATCGTACAGGTTAGAAGAAATGAAAGATGTTTTGGATAATATTAAGGAATGAGTCTTTAATACCAACCAAAATGTTTTTTATTTATTCTTATTTCACTATTTTTGAAAAAGAAATTTGGCGATGGAGTTCGTCTCTAACCACCTCGAGTTAAGCGGGGTTAATAACTCCTACACGAGAATTTAGAAACAATTTTATTGTAGGGTTATTTCATTTTAAAGCAATCTTTCATCCAAATCATAAATTATTAAAATTTTTTTATGGGTAATATATTGTACTATTCCAAACCTTTAAAATGGGAAAGGAAAAAGATTTTAATAGTTATTGGCATATCAATTATTTATTCTTATCTATTTTTAGCTGATTATAATGTAAGAAGATTCTTTATCTCTGTTCATAATGATTTTTTGGGCTCTGTTCTCAATATTGAACATAGGTACGAGCTATATTTTGCTACTATATTTTTCTGTTGTTGTATATAGACAAAATAAGCCGTGACATTAAATAATGGATAAAACTTTTGAGAATAATGATAATAAAATTAAGGTTCTATATGATTTTTACCGGGTAAATAAAAAAATAGATATATTTAAAAATGAAAAATGGTAAAGAAATATTCAATATCGCACTTGGTTTACAACCCCCTCGGCAAATATCGGATATTAAGTTTGAGGCAAGAAATAAGGGAAAAGAATTACATATTTATCTATATTTTGAAAAGGGGAGTAAATTTATCAGTGAAGATGGTAAAGGCTGTACAAGCCTACAATACGGTAGAAATGATTTGACAACATCTCAATTTTTTGAGCATAAATGTTTACATACAGGCAAAGGTATAATTCAATTACATCGAAAGTAGGATAAATAATGGAATTATAGAAGGGAGTAATTATAACCTAAATTGAGCGAGTTAATGTAAGCTTTTTCAATTACTTACTATATTCTACATAGAACCATGTTTTTAGAGGTAAATTTTATGTCGGCTCCAAAATTAACAGCAAAATTCCGGATAAAGGAAAATGTTCCGTTTTCTATTGAAACTTTAAAAGGTCAAATATTCCGATGCGGTGCATGCGGGAAAATATTTTTTTCCAGGGAAGAGATTGATAAACATCTAATTACCGAAAAAAATAGAATGATTGATCATCTTCAATTTCCTGAATTAGATAAAAATATTTCGATTAGTGTAATATATACCCAGGATATTAGAGATTTAACAAATTCTAATTATCCAAAGCTTCAAAAAGGCGATAAATTGTTAAAAAATCCTAACCATTAACAAAAAAGAGAGAAAAACATGAATACTATTTTATGGATTCCAATTATCGGTGTAGTTGGACTGTCATTTGCGCTTCTTATTTATAAAAGGGTTATGAAACGTGATGCAGGCAACGAAAAAATGAAGGAAATAGCAGAACAAATCCATATAGGTGCAATGGTATTTTTACGAAGAGAATACCAGATAATAGCAATTTTTATGATTGTTGTTTTCATTATACTAACGGTATTTTTATCACTTGGCACCGGTATTGCTTACATAGGGGGAGGAATTTCATCGATGCTTGCAGGATTTTTTGGAATGCAGGCTGCAACCAAAAGCAGTGGAAGAAGTTGCCAATCGGCAGTTACCGGAGGTTCTTCGCAAGCGCTGCTGACTGCATTTTTAGGAGGATCGGTAATGGGTATTTCAATTGCTGCAATTGGTGTCGTTGGACTGGGGCTGGTAATTTTTTTCACTAAAAATCCTGAAATAATAAGTGGCTTTGCCCTCGGCGCTTCTTCGATCGCATTATTTGCAAGGGTAGGCGGAGGAATTTTTACCAAAAGTGCCGATATAGGCGCTGATTTGGTAGGCAAAGTAGAGGAAGGTATTCCTGAAGATGATCCCCGCAACCCCGGAGTAATTGCTGATAATGTCGGAGATTGTGTCGGAGATACAGCCGGAATGGGTGCCGATTTATTTGAATCTTATGTCGGTTCGGTTGTCGCAACTATTGTAATTGGTGCAACTTTTTCTGCCAATGCCATAGAATATTCCGTACTTCCAATTGTATTTATTACATTCGGATTGATAGCTTCTCTTATCGGTATCTTTTCAATAAATGTTCTTAAAAAATTAAATCCACAAACTGCTTTAAGAAATACTACTTATGTTGCGGGAATAACTTTTATAATCGGTTCTTATTTTATCTCTCGGATCATTATTGGAAATTTAACTGAATTTTGGGTTGTAATAACAGGACTGATTTGCGGAATATTAATTGGAGTTGAAAGTGAATACTACACTTCAGGAAAACCAATAAAGCAAATAGCTCAAAGTTCGGTTTCCGGAGCTGCCACTACAATTATAACCGGCTTAGCCGTAGGATTTGAAAGTACTATTATGCCGATTATAACAATTGCAATATCAATTATGATTTCTTTTAGTTTAAGCGGACTATATGGGATAGCTTTGTCGGCAGTTGGTATGCTTGCAACAATCGGAATAGTAATGTCGACGGATTCTTACGGACCTATTGCTGATAATGCCGGAGGAATTGCAGAAATGTCCGGGTTAGGAACAGAAGTAAGAAAAATTACCGATAAGCTAGATGCTCTTGGTAATACAACTGCAGCAATTGGAAAAGGTTTTGCAATCGGTTCAGCAGCGTTAACGGCTTTAGGTTTATTCGCAGCATTTCAACACTCGGTTCATTTACAGTCAATAGATTTAACTAAACACATGCCTGTAGTAGGTCTTTTAATAGGAGCTTTAATGCCGTTTGTAATTGCGGCTTTAACAATGAAGGCTGTCGGAAGAACTGCTGATAAAATGATTCTTGAAATAAGAAGACAATTTAGAGAGATTGTCGGTTTACTGGAAGGCAAAACAAAACCGGATACTGAAACTTGTGTAGATATAGTAACTAAAGGAGCATTAAAAGAAATGATTCTTCCCGGATTATTAGCAATTGTTGTCCCATTGATGGTTGGTCTCTTTCTAGGTGTAGAAACTCTCGGCGGTTTTCTGGCCGGTGCAACTGCTACCGGTGTTTTACTGGGAATAATGATGGCTAACGGAGGAGCGGCTTGGGATAATTCTAAAAAATGGATTGAAGAAGGAAACCTTGGTGGAAAAGGAACACCTACTCACGCTGCAGCAATCGTTGGTGATACTGTAGGTGATCCATTTAAAGATACTACCGGACCATCCATGAATATTTTAATTAAGTTAATGTCCGTAGTTTCATTGGTATTTGCGCCGGTATTTTTAAAATACTCAAATGAAATAAATCAATTATCATATAATTTATTCAAATCACTGTTTTGATTAAATATAGCACATTCCACCGGTATCTGTGCTACAACGGAATCTCAATATGAAATTAACAGGAAACAATGATATAGAAACAATTAAACGTGGCTTAAGCTGGGTTGAAATTAAAGAAGCCTTCGAGTCTGAAGGTTGTCCGATTTGTTACATAATGTTAAAATCGATAAAAAAATACTTTAATTCATTGCTGTACGAATATGTACTTGATGCCGGCGTTCATAAAAAAATGATTGCATCCTTCGGCTTATGCAATACGCATACCTATTTATTAATGGAAGAAGAAAAAAAGTTGCATAGTGATGGATTAAACATAGCTGCATTATACGAAACTTCACTACAAAAGGAAATAAAAGTGATCCAAAGAGTGAATAAAAATGTAAGAAGATTCAACAAAAAATATTTTACCGATTTTTTAAAATCAAATAATGAATTAGATGATTATAAAAAACTTTTTCATACAGTAATGAATGTTACAGGAAAATGTATAGGATGTGAAAATCAAAAACATACAGAATCATATTATACACATGAGATGTTAAGGTTATGGACCGACGAAGAGTTTCGAGAATTATTTTCCGGAGGTGAAATACTACTTTGCAGAAATCATTTTTTATTTCTAGTTAATGAAGCTGAAAAAAGAGAAACAATTAACTATTTTGTAAATGAACATATCAAGAAATTGGATAAACTTTATTCTCGACTCGAAGAATTTATAAGGAAGCACGATTATAGATTGAAAAATGAAATGACTGAAGATGACAGGAAATCCTGGAAGAAATTATTAGAATACTTTGGTTCAAAAAAAAATATTGATAGAGAGGGTTATAACGACTTAACCAATGCTTAACTATCTTGTAGGCTAACATTACTACTAATGCGTGTTCTCTTGTTCGTTTTCTTAACCTCACACGTATTGGTCGCAGCTATTCGCAGAATTTTCATGCCGGCAGTTCTTGTTTGTTCCATTGGTTTATTGTTCATTTTTTAGGTAATTAGGCGCTTAGCAAAAGACTTTTACCAACAAATTGTTCGTGTTCAAAAAAATCGTTTCGTACAAAA
>CBFDUR010000190.1:0-4890 GCA_965613005.1 uncultured Ignavibacteriales bacterium | reverse complement strand
TAATAGAGATACAAAAACATACTCCGGATTTAATATTATGCGATATTATGATGCCCGAAATAGATGGTTACGGTGTGTTGGAATATTTACGTAAAAATCCTAATACAGCCATGATACCTATTATATTTCTCACTGCCAAAGTCGACAAATCCGATATAAGGCTGGGAATGGGTTTGGGAGCCGACGATTATATTACCAAACCATATAATGATGATGAATTGATTAAAGCGGTAAAAACACGATTGGAAAAACATAATTTGATAAAGAAACAAGTTGACGAAGTCAGAGATAGTATTGCCTTTTCTCTTCCTCATGAATTTCGTACTCCGCTGACTACAATCTTAGGGTATTCAGACATAATAACGTCGGAAGCAGAAAAATTAGAAACCAACCAAATTATTGATTTATCCAGAAACATTTATCTCGCCGGTGAGAGGTTATTAAAACTCACTGAAAAATTTCTGTTGTTTACCAAACTTATGTTAATTAGTCGTGATAACACGGCATTGGATGAGTCAAAAAATAAATATATTGACTTGCCTTCCCACACCGTAAAAAGAATTAGCACCGAAATTGCTGAAAAGAATAATAGATTGGAGGATTTAGAGATTGATTGCAAGGATATAAAAGTGGCAATTTTACTCGATTATTTTGAAATTATAATTTCCGAATTAGTTGAAAATGCAATTAAATTTTCTTATCCCGGAAGTAAAATAATTATTGCATCGGCAATTGATGTAAATGATTATATCCTCAATTTTATAGACTATGGAAGAGGCATGACGGAAGAACAAATCAATAATATTGGCGCCTTTACTCAATTTGAAAGACAAAAATTTGAGCAGCAAGGTATTGGCATGGGACTAATTACAGTTAAATTAATTTTACAATTGTTTAATGGGAATCTGGAAATAAAAAGTATCTCCGGAAAAGAAACAATTGTAATGATTAAGTTACCTTTATTCAAGCAGAATAATTAACCCTACAACGCAACTTAGTCTTTTTACCATTAAATTACTATTAAAGAAGAAATTACACCTTTCGGTTGAAATGACAATAGGGAAAAAATAGATGTAATTCCAAAGAAGCAACTGCAACTGATATATCTCCTTTTTATCTGAACAATTCTATCCCCATTCGTATGAAAGAAAAGATTTTATTTCTTAATTATCTGTTTTTTTCAATATGTTATCGAAATTTTTATTACAATTTATTTTCAATTAAATTTATTTCGTAAAATTACTTTAATACGATTATTAATTTTATATCCTTTAATTAAACCGTTATTGAATATGGAATCGAATAAAAACGGAAATAATTTGGGTGACATGCCGGTCGAAGAATTCCGTAAGAAGGGACATCAATTAGTCGACTGGATTGCCGATTATCTTAAAAACATCGAACAATATCCTGTATTGCCGAATATTAAACCGGGATATATCAAGAATAAATTACCCAAACACCCGCCTGCTTCAGGGGTAGATATGAACGAAATTTTTGATGATGTAGATAAGATTATAATGCCGGGAATAACTCACTGGAATCATCCGGATTTTATGGCTTATTTTAATTCAACTTCCAGCGGTCCCGGAATTCTTGCAGAACTTTTATCTGCAGCTTTTAATATTAATGGGATGCTTTGGAAATCATGCCCTTCTGCAACTGAACTCGAACAAGTAATGCTGGATTGGTTCAGACAAATGTTGAATTTACCCGGTAATTTCTGGGGGATAATATATGATACCGCTTCCGTCAGCTCGATGCACGCTATCGCCGCTGCCAGAGAATATGTTTCTTTGGATATCAGAAAGAAAGGGATGCTGGGAAGGGAAGATGTTCCTCACTTAAGACTCTACTCCTCCGAACAGGCTCACTCTTCTATCGATAAAGCTGCATTAACATTGGGAATTGGTTTGGAAGGAATAAGAAAAATTCCCATTGATAATGAATTCAGGATGATGCCGAAGGAGTTGGAAAAGGCAATTACTGAGGATAAGAAGAATGGATGGCAGCCATTTTGTGTTGTTGCAACTATCGGAACAACTTCAACAACCGGTATGGACCCACTCGATGAAATTGCAAACATCTGTAATAGAGAAAATATCTGGCTTCATGTAGACGCAGCTCATGCCGGTGTTGCTGCTATAGTTCCTGAAATGCGCTATATTTTAAACGGAATAGAAAAAGCTGATTCGTTGGTAGTCAATCCACATAAATGGATGTTCACCCCGATTGATTTAAGTATATTTTTTACAAAGAGACCGAACATATTAAAACAAGCATTTAGTCTCGCAGCCGAATATTTGAGAACTTCCGAAGATTCCGAAGTTGAAAACTACATGGATTATGGAATTCAATTAGGTAGACGATTCCGCTCACTCAAACTTTGGTTTATTATTCGCTATTTCGGCACGGAAGGAATCATAAAAAGAATTCAAGAACATTTAAGACTCGGTAAAATATTTGCCGATTGGATTGACAAATCTTCTGATTTTGAAAGGATGGCACCTACTCCTTTCAGCACCATTTGTTTTCGTGCTATTCCTAAAAATATACCGGAATACGAATTAAATAATTTTAACGAAAATCTAATGAATGCGATAAATGAATCAGGTAAACTTTTTTTAACTCACACTAAACTGAATGGAAAATTTGTAATTCGACTTGTAATATCAGGAATACGAACCGAAGAAAAACATGTAATACATGCATGGGATTTAATCCAACTTAAGTTTAATGAACTGCTCATGAATGTGGATTGATTTTTAGTAATCCGGTTTAATTAATAACCAACGTTACGTAGAAAGGTCAGAACTCTTGACTTATCTTAGATTAAACTGTCCCGATTTTCCCGGTGTATCGCAATTATATCTCAAATCATTTATTTTATTACCTACTATCAATTAAGGGAGTGGAATAAAATAAGTTATCGAATTACAATTCCTAACTAACAGTTATTTATTCTTGTATTATATACAAGTTATTCTATTCCACCCCCTAAAGCCATTATCCGGCCTCAAACAACCGCTGAAATTCCGGAACTTCCGTTAAAATGTGGGTTGAAAAACGCCTGCTTAAAACTGTCATAACATTTCTTTAAATTTTTTCTTTAAGAGTTGTTTCATTAGTATTTGAAGTGCTTGATGTGTTCCCCTTTTTCACCTATTTCCGTCATTGCTTCGATCCCTATCTGAAGATGAAGTTCGGAATACTTTGCAGAAACTATTTTATCGGATTTTTCGGTTTTTACGCCTTCGGGTACTAAAGGTAAATCTGAAACTAATAATAATGCGCCTCTCGGAATTTCATTGACTAAACCTACAATAAACAAAGTAGCGGTTTCCATATCAATGCCGATTGTAGCCAGTTTTTTAAGATAATTCTTAAAATCATTATCCCACTCCCATACTCTACGGTTAGTAGTATAAATTACTCCGGTTCTATACTCATGGTTGTGAGCGATAATTTTATCGGATATGAATTTATGTAATTTAAATGATGGTAATGCAGGAACTTCGCTTGGCATATAATCATTACTGGTACCTTCGCCGCGAATTGCAGCAGTCGGTAAAATAAAATGACCGATTTCAGTTGACTTTTTTAATCCACCGCATTTACCTAAAAATAATACACCTTTAGGTTGGCGGGCAATTAATAAATCCATAATAGTGGCTGCATTTGCAGAACCAATTCCAAAATTGATAATACTTAAACCGGAATCATTTGTAGCTGTTTGCATAGGTTTATCACGGCCTTTGATTTCACAGTTAAATCTTGCAGCAAATTGTTCTACATAATTTTTGAAATTTGTTAAAAGCATGTAGTCCCCAAATTCCTCTATTTTAGTGCCTGTATATCGAGGAAGCCAATTTTTAGCTATATCTAATTTTGAATTCATATTGAATTTTTTGTCCAATGAAACCTGATGATAAATTTAGAATTATAATCTTAATTAAAGGAGTAAACTTTACAGCCTTCTTAAAACGAATAATATAACGGTATTTTATTTAATAGACTTATGATTATAAAAAAAGTTATTAATATTTCTTTTCCTTGGATTCCGCTACATCCTTTCTTAATGTATCTCCCATTATTATACCGACTGTTATTGCGGCTTGATAAACAACATTCCGTATTTCTTTTTTAGGTAAAGCCGCTAGTTGAATTACGTTAATTGCTTTGTTTATATTTTTATTTGAGTTTATGTTTCCTGCATAGTTTGATTTACCTACCGGAGCTGTTTCATATTCGGAATTTTCCCAGATAATATTTCCATTCCGGCGGTTAATTATCCTTGATTTAGCATGTACTCTAACAAATACTCCCTGATTCATGGATACCAATTCACATTTATTAAGCGTTGTTTCCACGATGAATTGTGGATTATCCTTCAATGAAGCAACGGGTTGTATGTTTAGGTAAGTAATTAAAGCCTTTTTAAGTCCGTTTGATATATAAGAATTCAGTGTATCGGTGTTAATAGAATTCTGTATCTTATCCTTTACATCTGAAGTGATTATACTTGAACCGATATTGGTTAATACAGATAGAACAGCATTTTTCTTTTTGTTATTATTAGAAGAGTTTTCAGTAGTAACTTGTATTGTTTTTGCAGCGGGATTGGTATATTCTCTGAATAAAAATCCCTTCCCGGAAACATTATATTTCGCTAGTTCGTTAATATGCCCACAACCGAAGAGTAGTAACCCTGTTAAAATAATTGTAGTTAAGTAAATTTTTTTCATTTAAACTCCATTATTGTGTTAAATAATAATCACAATTTTTGCAGAAACTTTATTCAATATCGATTAAAAAATTAACAATTGAGTCTCCTCTAAAAAGTTTTTTCCGAGACTATCCTAACCTGGACAAGCCGGAACCAAAAAGGGA
>CBFDUR010000189.1:0-4895 GCA_965613005.1 uncultured Ignavibacteriales bacterium | reverse complement strand
TACCTGAGGAAATTTTAAAAAATGACTCATCTTGAAATCAAGTAATTGCGGATTTATAGCTGCAATGTGGGTTAAAATTATTTTGAAATGATTTATTCTAAAAAAATCCTACTGCAGGCTTTAATAATTTTATTGCCTGTTTTTGCAGTATCCTGTAAAAAAGATTCTTCCGCTGCGTTACAGAGCACAAGCGCAATGACTTCTTCAGCTGACTATTCCACATTACTGAAATTTTCGGGGAGTAGTAGTTCTTCAACCGGTAAAATTTATGAAATATTACCGGGCCCGGCAGTAATTAATTCTGCTATGAATCCCACGCCATTTTCAAATAATATCAAAATGACTTCCGGGACCTATAATTTGGTTGTGGCAGATAAGGTGGACACTGATTCTAAAAACTCAACAGATGCCGTCTCTTCAGTGAATATTGAATTTACTGCAAACAACGGTAAACGGTTTAAAATTGATAAAATTAATATAATCCATAAACCGGATGGGGTAGGTGACCATACATTTTACGGAGGTGTTGGCTTAAATAAAATGATGCATGGAAATACAGGTATCGGTACCGGTTTAATGCCTAAAATGCTTGCTTATATAACACTTTGGGGAATTACCGATTTGAAAGATGCAACAACAGGTAAAATTGTCGCTTCAAATAGAATAGTTCATATCATGGTTGGTTCAAAAGTTAGAAATGATAATATGAAATTGATAACCGATGTTAAAACTGATAAATCCGATCATGATATTTGGATGGCGGAAACACACGTAATTTTGATACCGAAAGATATGGAAGGTAATCCTTCACCGGTTCCGGGTACCGATCACGGGTTTATTCATATGATGTGGGAAAATGTTGAATTAACAAATGCTACCAGAGACTGGAAAAAAGTATACGAAATTCTTCCAGGTCCTGCTGCTGTCAATAAAGCAATGTCTCCAACTCCATTTTCGAATAAAGTTGCTTTCGGCTCCGGCTCTTACTCCTTCAATGTTGTTGATAAAAACGCTGATGATTCTGAAACTTCAGAAGATGCTGTTAAAAATGTTAACATCAGATATCAAAGACCTAACGGGGAAATGTTTATCATTGATAATATTCGAATTATTCATAAAGCTAAAGGAACCGGCGACCACACATTTTTTGGCGGTGTCGGATTAAATAAAGAAATGCACGGGAATACCGGTATAGGAACTGCACTAATGCCTAAAATGTTGGCTTACATAACTTTATGGGGGATAGCAGATCTGAAAAATAGCAGCGGCAGTGTGATCGCATCTAATAGATTAATTCATATTATGGTATCTTCACGTGCCAGAACTTCTGATCTTAAATTGTTAACCGATATAAAAAATGATGTTACCGACCATTCTAATAACCAAATTGAAACTCATATTATTCTGCCTCCGTTAGATATGAATGGTAATATGTCTCCGGTTCCCGGTACAGGACACGGATTTTTACATCTAATGTTTGAAAACGTATCGCTAACTACTAATTTGTAAAATTAGTCAATATATTTTAACATAATTAAATGTTGAATAGATTTGTTGTTTCCAAATTAAAATTACTTTAACCGGAAAACCCAACATAAAAAAATGTTGGGTTTTTTTTTGCAAGTTCGTTTTTAAATTATCCATGATAACATTATAATCCAAGATAATGTAATAGAGTATATATTTAAAACTACAGATTTTTATTACACCTATATTATAATACTTATATTTATAATTAAGAAAAATAATTATCCTTTGTGTTTTTCACCTTCGCCATTAACTTAAACTACAGCAAACATTATTCTCGTCGCCGATAAATGCTAATTTTAAATTTCTTCGTGCCTAAACTCATTAATTGAAATAGTGCTTTTACCTTTTATGTGTGTTGTTATTAATCTTCCGTTAAACGATTTATTAAAACTGCCTTCCTTTTTTCTCCTCTTTTTATTTGATTTCTATTATCGTATATCGTAACTTTACGATAAATAAATAGAGATTAAATGAATAAATCTAAAAAGGAATTATTTACAGAAGATGAAAGAGTTTTAGCTGATTTCGCAAAAGCACTTTCCCATCCCGCCAGAATAAGGATTTTAAAAATCTTATTAAAAGATAATGTTTGTATGTGCGGCGATATAGTCGATTTGCTTCCCCTTTCACAATCCACTGTTTCTCAGCATTTAAAAGAGCTTAAAATTGCAGGATTGATAACTGGAGAAGTAGAAGGTCCCAAAATATGTTATTGTTTAAATGGGAAAGTATTATCAAAGGCAGATAAGCTTATAGACAATTTATTTTCAAAATTAAAAACATGTTGTTAAGGAGTAATTATGAATGGTAAAAATATCAAAGAGATAGTTAAAGATAAATATGCCAGTATTGCCAAGCAAAGGAACAACCCGCAAAAATGCCGTGGGGTAACTTCTTGTTGTGATTCATCAAACGCAGATTATTCGATGTTTAATGATGACTATTCAAACTTGCGAGGCTATAATGCAGATGCGGATTTGGGACTTGGCTGTGGAATACCAACGGAGTATGCCCAAATAAAAAAAGGGGACACAGTTTTGGATTTAGGTTCCGGAGCCGGTAATGATGTTTTTGTTGCCCGGCAAATTGTCGGTGAAAAAGGTAAAGTTATTGGATTAGATATGACTGAGGAAATGATTGATAAAGCAATTATTAATAATCAGACATTGGGTTATAAAAATGTTGAATTCATTCTTGGTGATATAGAAGAAATGCCGGTTGAAGACCAAAGTATTGATGTAGTTGTTTCAAATTGTGTTCTTAATCTTGTGCCGAATAAAATGAAAGCATTTAATGAAATTTTCAGGGTTCTTAAATCGGATGGACATTTCTGCATTTCGGATATTGTAATAAAAGGTAAACTGACTGACGAACTTCGCAAATCAGCCGAACTTTATGCCGGATGTGTTTCGGGAGCTTTAGAAGAAGATGATTATTTGAGAATCGTAAAGGATTCCGGCTTTAATAAAATTAAAATTCAAAAAAGAAAACGGGTTGAAATACCGGAAACTATTCTGAATGAATATCTTTCAAATGAAGATATTGAAGATTTTAAAAAAGATATTACAGGAATTTTCAGTATCACGGTTGTAGGGTACAAATGATTAGAATTTTTGATAATCTGATTGAACCGGTTTTGAAAAGAGTCCGGGAGTAATATAAATCTAAAAAAATATTTCTTTTTGTCTTAACCGGAATCTCGGATATTTTTTATTTTAATCACAAAATTGAATCCGTTTTTTTTATATCTTTTTAAGGATTAACTGCTTACATTCAACTTGAGTAAATTTATGTTCATCCCATAGACATTTCGTATTTTTTCATTCTTTTACGAGGAAATTTATACTTTAAAAAAATGAAAGAATATTCCACTATTAAAATACAACAAGAAAAACAGAAGACCGATATTTATTAAAGTTAATATTAACAATGCCATTATCAAATAAAATTTTTAATGGGTGAATTTGATAAAGTATATAAAAGAATTAATAAATGGGTTGCAGAAAGGGGGGATTTTACTACCCATCATACACAATATTTTTTTTAAACCCCCTAAAAGGGTAGTATGAAATAATTAAAGTACTTGTTAAATTTATCGTACAAGATAAATATTTTGAATTTAATCGGGATTTCTAAGAATTCATGAACAGTTAACTTGTACTCTGTATTCTTCCTCTATAAAATAAAAGGTTCCTTTTGTTGGAAATAAAAAATTGGATAATTGGAAAACTTCCCTTGGGTATTATCTTTCTTGCACTTTCTCTGTTGGTTTTAGGATGCGCTAAAATAAGGAAAAATAATGACATAGTAATTTGGCATCAGATGGGGGTAGACGTAAGGGAAGTATTACAGAAGCAACTTAATGCCTTTGAAAAAATTCATCCGAATATAAAAGTTAGGCAATTATTTAAAGGGACTGAAGAATTACGCTCTAGTTATATAATTGCCGCAATTGGCGGACAAGGACCGGATTTAGTTTACGGTCCTTCAGATCAAGTCGGGCCTTTTGAAGCAATGAAAATAATTAAACCCCTAAATTCGGTTTTTGATTCTACATACCTTTCTAAGTTTAATAAGCGGGGATTGGTTTACTATAAGGGAAAACTTTGGATGATTGCCGATAGGATTGGGAATAATCTTGCATTGATTTATAACAAAAAACTTGTGCCTGTTCCGCCGAGAACCGATAAACAACTTATTAGAATAGGTGAGAAATTAACTAAGGACACTAACGGAAATGGTAGAATTGATCAATATGGTTTGGTTTTTAATTATACCGAACCCTTCTTTTTTGTAGAATTTTTTACCGGATATGGCGGATGGTTTTTTGATAAAAATTATAATCCGACTTTGGATACTCCTGCAATGGTTAAAGCTTTACAATTTATTCAGAATTTAAGGGATAAATATAAAATTATGCCTAAAGAATCCGATTATAACATTGCTGATGTTCTTTTTAAAGATGGCAGAGCGGCTATGATAATAAATGGAGATTGGTCATGGGCAAGTTACAGTAAAGCCGGGATAGATTACGGTATAGCACCTTTGCCTTACATGGTTGAGTCTCATAGATATGCAGCGCCTTTAGTTTCGCCGATGGGATACAGTATTAACGCTAATGTTTCTCCGGAAAAATTAAAAAATATAAAACTATATTTACATACTAAATTTTAAATAATACGATTAAAACAGCATATGAAAATTCAAATAAAGTATTTTGCTGCTCTTAGGGAACAAGCCGGAAAAAGTGAAGAAGTTATTGAAACCGATTCAATAAACCCAATGAAAATTTATGCTGAACTAAAGGAAAAATATAACTTTACACTGGAATCCTCCGAACTGCAAATTGCCGTTAATGATAGCTA
>CBFDUR010000188.1:0-4901 GCA_965613005.1 uncultured Ignavibacteriales bacterium | reverse complement strand
AATTTCCTATCCCGGGAAATGATGTTTATCCTATTGCAAAAATTAAAAATTACGGATTATCTGCTGCGAATGATTTTTCAGTAGAGTTTTTTTATGATTCGGATTCAAATAATGTTATCGACCAATCACTTGGAACAGTGAATCATCTAAATTTAAATTCAGATGATTCTTTACTTATCAAATCACCTCTTCATATATCCGGTATAAATTCAAAAATTAAAACCGCAGTAAAATTATATTTTCACAGCGATGAAGACACGCTAAATAATTATTATGAAAAAATTATTGAGCCGGGTTACCGGAAATCCGTTCTATTAATAAATGAGGTTATGTATATGCCGGGGAATAATGAGCCGGAATGGTTCGAATTAATTAATGTGTCGGAACAATCGATTAATATTAAAGATTGGTCTGCCGGTGATATATTATCAACGCCGACTATAAACTTTATAACGAACGATAATTTAATTTTACAACCTGGCGAGTATTTAATAATTACAAAAGATTCATCTAATAAAAGATTTCAAAATATAAATTCGAAAATATTAGCCGTTGATTTTGGAACACTCGGTAATTCAGCCGATGGTATAATAATTTATGATTTCAGAAACGCAGTAATCGATAGTTTGTTTTATCATTCTTCCTGGGGCGGAGATAAAGGTTATTCACTTGAAAGAATTTCAACAAAGTCTCCAACAAACGACAGTACAAACTGGGCAACTTCATTAGATACCGGCGGGAGTACGCCCGGTAAGATCAATTCACTAGTAAATTTAAAAAGCGCTTCAAGGAATGATTTAATTATCAATGAAATAATGTTCGACGCTTTTTTAACCAATAGTGAATTTATTGAATTCTATAATAAAAGCGGTAAATCACAAAATATCGGCGGATGGAAAATTGAAGTTGCAAAACATAATTCATTCATACTTTATAAAAGCAATCTTTTAATTCCGGCTAATTCGTTTTTTTTATTAGCTGCAGATTCTTCTATTTTGCAAAATTACTCTTTCAACGATGATGATTATAAAAATATTCTTGGAGTACTGAATTTGGGTTTGACCAATAGCGGCGGAATTCTTTTATTAAAAGATGTAAAAGGAAATATCATTGATTCAATAAAATATTCCGGGAATTGGCATAACAAAAATATCATTAATACAAAAAACACTTCCTTAGAAAGAATCAACCCCAACATTGACGGAAACTCACCTTTAAACTGGAGCAGCTCTGCAAGTTTGAACGGCGCTACACCCAATAAAAGAAACAGCATTTATTCGGTTAATCCAAATTCTTCCTCTAATATCTCGGTTTCACCAAATCCTTTTTCACCGGATTACGATGGCTTTCAGGATTATACAATTATAAATTACCGGTTAACTCAAACTATCTCTCAAATAAGAGTAAGAATTTTTGACAATCGTGGGAGGCTGGTAAAAACACTCGCTAATAATAGACCTAGCGGTCAAAATGGTTCTATAGTTTTTAACGGGCTTGGAGATAACGGACGTCCTCTGAGAATGGGAATTTATATTATATTTTTAGAAGCGTTAAATAACTTGGATGGTGTGATTGAAACTTTGAAAACTGTAGTAGTAGTTGCTAGAAAATTATAACATAGTTAAAATTAGTGGTTCTATCCTAAATATGGATTGATTTAAGTATAGCACCATAAATTATTTGGGTTCCATAATATTTCCGTTGGTTTTAACCAACGGGTTAGCCTTTCTAAAAAAATCTTTGGGCTTTAGCCCCATATAAGCTATTTATTTAATTTGATATATATCATACAGATTAGCTAATTTAATACTTCTTGATTAGTATTAAACATTTATTAATTTGATTTAATCATTAAATTACTCAAATAATATTATAAATTGTAAACTATTTGATAATCATTTAAACGAGTGCCGTATGACTGGTATTAGATTCACTGAATATAAACCTCAAAATAATATTTCAAATAAATTCGAACAATTGTTGAATATATTTTTACAATTATTAATTATTACCTCCGGGAATGTTGAACAAGCTTTAGACCTATTGAATCAAATTGATCAAAAATATGGACTCACCGGAAATGATTATGGTATGGGTGATTTTATTGAGGAATTAAAGGATAAAAATTATATACGGCAAAGTGAAAACAATTCACTATTTATTATGACTACAAAAAGTGAGCGTACTATTAGAAGGAAATCTCTCGAAGAAATCTTTGTAAAATTGGAAAAAAGTATTTGTGGAAATCACCCTACTCCATTTTCAGGACAAGGAGATGAACCTACATCTGAACAAAGAGAATTTCAGTTCGGGGATAAAATGGAACAAATTAACATGACCGATTCTATTAAAAACGCTCAGATCAACCATGGAATCAATGATTTCAAATTGACCGAAGGTGATCTGGAGGTTGAAGAGAGGGATTATAAAGCAATCACCTCCACAGTTTTGATGATTGATATTTCACATTCAATGATCCTTTATGGAGAAGACCGCATTACACCGGCTAAAAAAGTTGCCATGGCTCTTTCAGAATTAATCCTTACAAAATATCCTAAAGATACATTAGATTTAATCGTTTTTGGTAATGATGCACGACAAATTAAATTAAAAGATATTCCATATCTTCGCGTAGGGCCTTATCATACTAATACTGTTGCCGGTATTGAACTGGCTATGGATATTCTAAGACGAAGAAAAACCGGAAATAAACAAATCTTTATGATCACAGACGGAAAACCGACTTGCTTAAAAGAGGGAATTAAATATTACAAAAATAGTTTCGGACTGGATAGGAAAATAGTTAATAGGACTTTGGATCAAGCAGCTAAATGCCGAAAACTTGGAATAATTATTACAACCTTTATGATTGCACGCGATCCATATCTGCAACAATTTGTAAGAGAATTTACTCAAATAAACAATGGCAGAGCCTTTTATAGTAGCCTTGAAGGATTAGGTGATTATATCTTTGAAGATTATATTCTGAATAGAAAACGCAAAGTAAGATAATAATTTCAATATCATAAAGATAAATCATTTAGAATTTTTAATTTAATGTAAATCACAAAAAAATTATATTTTTAAAATTTTAATCGAAAGAATTCTGTGATTTATAAATTGAATTTGCTCTAGTTATCGGCTCCATCTTTTCAACGTATGTATGGATAAGTTTTGGAAATCCATCTTTTAAGAGCCGGTGCATTAAAATAAATGAAATTTTTTAAATATACTCTAATTGAGAATCCTTGTTATAAATTCAGAGTTTGTACATACAGAAGGAGTTTTACTTTTATGAATCTGACTTCGATAAAAACCCTAGGGGAATTAAAGAAAAGCGGATATCAACCGCTTCCTATAAAAGATGAACTACGTAGAAATTTAATCGCGTCATTAAGAAACGGTTTTCAACCGTTTAAAGGTATATTAGGTTATGACGATACCGTTATTCCCAATATTCAAACAGCAATTTTATCCCGTCATAATATAATTTTGCTTGGACTAAGAGGACAAGCAAAAACCCGGATTGCCAGATTATTAATAAATCTTCTGGACGAGTATATTCCTATCGTTGAAGGTTCGGAATTAAATGATGATCCTCTTAATCCGCTTTCCCGAATGGCTAAGGATATTATTAAACAATATAGTGATGAGACTAAAATAAGATGGATTCATCGTTCTGAAAGATATACGGAAAAATTAGCTACACCCGATGTTTCAGTTGCAGATTTGATTGGAGATGTAGACCCCATAAAAGCTGCAACTTTAAAATTACCATATTCTGACGAAAGAGTTATCCATTTCGGTCTTATCCCCCGTTCACACCGTTCAATTTTTGTAATAAATGAATTGCCTGATCTTCAAGCAAGAATTCAAGTCGCTTTATTTAATATTCTTCAGGAGCATGATATTCAAATTAGAGGGTTTAAATTAAGACTTCCCTTGGATATTCAATTTGTTTTTACTGCAAACCCTGAAGATTATACGAGCAGGGGTTCAATTGTGACCCCGTTAAAAGATAGGATCGACAGCCAGATTTCAACTCATTATCCCAAAACTGTGGAAATTTCTAAACAAATTACGATTCAAGAATCAAAATTAACCGCCGAACAAAAGTCCTCAATTAAAACTTATAAATTACTTAATGATCTTGTCGAACAAATTGCATTTGAAGCGAGGAAAAGCGAATATATCGATTTGAAAAGTGGTGTTTCAGCTAGGTTAACTATATCGGCTTATGAAAATTTAATTAGCACTGCTGAAAGAAGAATGATCATTAATAATGAAAAGAATACTGATCTGCGCATCTCAGACCTATATGGAATTATTCCGGCTATTACAGGCAAAATTGAATTAGTATATGAAGGTGAACAGGAAGGACCTTTGAAAGTCGCCTATATTTTAATCGGAAAGGCAATTAAATCTCTATTTAGCGAATATTTTCCCACCCCTGACAAACTTAAAAACAAGACCAATATTGAGAATTTCTATCAAAATATAATTAATTGGTTTAGTAAAGGAAATGAACTTGATATTTTCAGCACCTTATCAAATGATAAATACGAAAATATGCTGTTAAGTGTTAACGGTTTAGTAGATCTTGTTAAAAAATATTTTCCTAAAGAAGAGTTTCATACTCAATTATTATTAATGGAGTTTGCTCTTCACGGCTTAGCAGAATTCTCTATGGTAAGCAAGTTCATGCTGGAAGGTGAAATTCAATTCAAAGATATGCTCAGCTCTATGTTTACTATGTCTAAAGGTGAAGAAAATGAAGATGACGATATAGATTCGGAATTTTTTAAATAGCTTCCGTTAAGAAATCGGCAAAAATTTTGAATAATAAATGAGTTCACTATAAAAAGGTCAATTTTTCAAAAAGCGTAAATTTTAGAGCTATA
>CBFDUR010000187.1:0-4925 GCA_965613005.1 uncultured Ignavibacteriales bacterium | reverse complement strand
GTTCTATCCCTACGATCCTTCCGAGCTTCCCAAAGAAAATACCGTTGAAAATGAAAATATTACAATTGTACACTCACCAACCAACAGACAGTATAAAGGTACGGAATTAATTATTTCCGTGATCGGGCAAATAAAGAAGGAGAAGAAAATTAATTTCATTTTGATGGAAAATGAACAACGTACAAAAGTTCTCAAGGTGAAAAACGCTTCAGATATTTGTATCGATCAAGTCGGGGGAAAAATGGGCGGAACAGGTTACGGCAAAGCCGGTTTGGAAACTTTGGCGATGGGTATTCCCACCATTACAAATATGACGGAAGAATATGCTAACCGGCTGCCGGAAAATCCCTTTCTCATTGCAAATAATAGTAACGAACTTTATCACAGGTTAATTGAATTAATCGAAAGTAAAGATTTAAGAAATGAACTCGGTAATAAAGGGAAAGAATGGGTTAAAAAATATCATGGATACGTTAACGTTAATAGAAAGTTGAAAGAATTATATAAAATGAAAAAAATAATTTAATGCGCGAGCAAATTAGTCTCTCCGGTTCAATTGCTTGGTATAGCATAGGTAGCTTATTTATTCGTTCGTTCAGTTTTTTATTACTTCCTTTGTATTCTAATCTGATCTCAACGGGTGAGTTCGGTGACTATGCTCTTATCATGTCTCTTTATGCCATCATCTCTGTTTTTTATCAAGCCGGGATGCAAAGCGGACTTACGAAATTTTATCTTGAAGAAAAAACGACCGGAAAACGAAGAGAAATATTTTCCACCATATTAAATTTTCTTGTGATCAGTGGAGCGATATTAACAATTGTTATAATATTTTTTTCTAAAGAAATTTCATTTGCGGTCCTAAATTCTATAAAATATGATGAACTGATAAATCTTATTTTTCTCTCTTTATTTATCGAAACATTAGGTAATTTTTGTCTTCATTTATTAAAGACTAAGGAAGCGCCGAGATCGGTAGTTATTTATTCTTCAATTGCAGGGACAGCTAATTTAATATTTAATATTATTCTCGTTTATTTTTTAAAGTTATCGATAAAAGGAATAATTTTATCTCAATTATTTGCTTCATTTTTACTGTTACTTATTGTTCTTCCGATGGTTAAAAAAAATTATATTTTTACAATAAAAAAAAATATATTAAACCAAATAATAAAATTTTCATATCCGTTGATATTTGCCGGTTTATTATCGGCTGCGGTTGATTTCAGTGATAGATTTATACTTAATCACTTTCTTAATAGTGCCGAAGTAGGAATCTACAGTTTCTCTTATAGAATTGCTATGATTATGTTTCTATTTGTAATTGCTTTTAGAACTGCTTGGATGCCCCGTGCTATCAATCTTTATGGTAAAGGTAAATATGAAATTAGTTTCGGGAATACATTCAACAAATTATTGGCAGTAAGTTTTATGATTTTATTAACGGTCAGTTTAATGGCGGATTATCTTTTTAAGTTTCGGATCGGAAATTTTCATTTTTTTAATTTACAATACGAAAGTGGGGTAGTCATTATTCCTTTTATACTTGTTGGCTATCTATTTGCAGGCATTTCTTCTTTCTTTTCCGTTTATCCTTTTATAAGCGGTAAAAGTAAACATTTTCTTGTATCCGACATGCTAGCGTTTGTGTTCAACATCATTTTAAATTTTTGGCTCATACCGATATATGGATTACTTGGAGCAGCTTTTGCTACCACAATTAGTTTAATGCTTAGTGCAATTTATTTATTCATTGTCTCAAAGGATAAAATAAAAATATATTACGATATAAAGGAGATTGTACTTTTGACAGTCACGGCATTACTGTTTTTAATAATAGGTTTGCAACTGAAAGAATTTATACTGGACATTTTCCTTTTGATGTTATATTTGGGAATAATACAGTTCTTTACAAAGATAAAATTAAATAAATCTATAACCTTAATTTAACGAAGTTATTAGCTCAATTAATTTTTTGGATTCATTTTCCCAATTCTTACCTTTCTCAATTACCTCGCGTGCATTATGGGAATGCGTAATTAACAGTAATCTGTTGTTAATATAATTGTTGATAATCTTTATTATTTTTTCCTTATCATTTGGTTCAACCAAATAGCCGAAATTAATTTTCTCAAATTCTTTTCTGATAGGAATTATATCCGAATAAATTACCGGTTTACCGGAAGCTAAATATTCGAAGATTTTTATGGGTAATGAATTTTTATAGATAAATGTTTTCTTACGAAGATCAAAGCAAATATCAACATCTTTGAGTTGATCAGAAATTTCGGTGTATTTTACCCATCCCACCATTTCAACGATGATATTTTCCTTTTGAGAAATTAATTTGATGAATTTTTCTTCTTCATGCTTATATTGAAATTTTCCGATGATTTTGAGACGTACTTCTAAATTGTAGTGAATAGTTGATAATTCTTCAGCAATTTCCAGTAAAGTAAGGATACCTCTTTCAAAATTTATTAATCCCGCATAGCAAAGAGTTAATCTTTTGCCATCAAAAGGCGGTGGAAAATATGAGAAATATTTTAAAACCGGATAATAGCCTATAATTGTCTTCTTTTTTAACGGAGCAATTTTATCGTATCTTTTTTTCTTCGAGATTTCGCCGATTATCAAATGATTTGCTAAATTAGATGCCAATGTGTTTAGCTTATAAGCTATCCAATAATATAAAAACTTTTTAATGCCGGTATTTTTAAAAGCAATATTTTCGGGATACCATTCGGTTATATCCGAAATGATGATACACTTGTCATTTCTTAATTTCCTGTATTTATAGACGGGAAAAATTATTAAAGGTTCGCAACAAATAACAACTTCAGGCATAAACTTATTTAACATTTCATATATCCGTGAAAGTTTTTTCCGTTTTTTTACTTTAGTACCGTCAAATCCTGAAATTATTATATTGTTTTGTGTAAAATTTATTTCTTCGGATGCACAAATAATTGAAATCTCGAAACCTGACGATGAAAGAGATCCGGCAAATTTCCAATAAATTCGTTCATCAAACGGTGGATGTCCTGTTGTAACAATAGTAATCTTTTTAATCATTCTGATAGAAAGAAAATTTATATAAAATTAAGATATATTAAGGAATCTCATTTAAAAGGATATTCTTCTTGTTAAAGAATTTTGAATTTTGATCTTTATTCAAAATTACAAAGCTTAAAAATTACTTTTTTAGATACGACTCATTGATAAAATAATTCATTCTGAAAACATAATCTAATAAAATAAAAATGACGAAAAAAATATTAATAGCTCCTAACAGTTATAAAGAATGTGCAGATTCTATAACCGCAGCCGATTTCTTTTCCAAATATCTTAAAATTGATGAGAATTATATAATCGTAAAAAGACCTGTTTCCGATGGAGGCGATGGATTTTTGAAAGTATGCCAAAACAGATTCAATTTAAAGATATTGAAATATCAAATTACTACTCCCTATGACAATTCCACTTTTAGCTGTTCTATCGGTTATAGTGAAACCGGAAAACAAATATTCATCGAATCGGCTGAGGTTTTAGGATTAAAAATAATTCCTAAAGAAAAGCGACATCCTATTAGTTTAAGTTCAATAGGAATGGGTGAATTAATAAAATTAATTATGAAGGATGTTGAGACAGGGAAAATTGAAGTTGAAAAGATCATCATCGGAATTGGGGGTACCGGAACGAATGATCTTGGGGTAGGTATGCTTTCGGTGTTCGGATGGAAATTCTACGACATTGCCGGTAAGCCGCTCGCCGTTATTCCTCAAAATTTTTCTTATATAAAAGAAATTAATGGGAGCAAGATATATATCCCATTTAAAATTGAAGCGGTTGTCGATGTTATAAATCCTTTGCTTGGCCCAAACGGCGCTACAAATGTTTTCGGTCTTCAAAAAGGATGTTCTAATAAAGAAATTAAGATAATAGAAAGCGGTTTTGAAAAAATCTTGAATATTATATATAACAACAAGTTGACCGCTTCATATAAAGTATTATCGGGTGCCGGAGGTGGTTTAGCTGCTGGACTTGTTCTTTTCTTCGGTGCAAGGATAAAAACGGCATCTGATTTTATTATCAATGATCTGGGAACCGGAATATTGAGGGAGCAAATCAATTTTTTAATTACAGGTGAAGGCTCATTCGATAAACAAAGCTTAATGAGAAAAGGGACAGGAATTCTGATTGATTTATTTGAAGATTATGCCGAAAAAATATTTTTATGCTGCGGCAAAATTGACGAATCTATTAAAGGAAAGTTAGCATCAAATGTTATTCCCATTGAGTTAACAAAATATTTCAATAATGATGAGGAATCGTTAAATAACTTCGAAAAAGGAATTGAATTAGCCGGTAAAGAAATTATTGATATTCTACGATTATAGAATTTTATAGCGGATCAAAATTTGTTAAATTACATTTAATCATAATTTTTAAAAAGAATTTGATCGTATGGTAAAAATATGAAACAATATTTAGATCTAGTGAAACTTGTACTATCGGAAGGTACTCGAAAACCTACAAGAACCGGAGTTGATACAATTTCATACTTTGCTGCAATTTATCGAGTAGATCTTTCAAAAGGTTTTCCTCTTTTAACTACAAAAAAAATGCACTGGGATTCACTTCTTTATGAAGTTTTATGGTATCTATCAGGTGAAGATCATATCAGAAATTTAAGAAAGAAAACAAAAATTTGGGATGCATGGGCCGACGAGAATGGAAATCTTGATACGGCTTACGGTTATTATTGGAGGAAATTTCCAAGCGCACAAAAAGATAAAAATAATAATTGGGTTGTTAGGGAATTCGATCAAATTCAATATATAATCGATGAACTAAAAAGGAATCCTTACAGCAGAAGATTGGTTGTGACTGCATGGGAGCCCGGGAATGCAACTTCCAGCAAA
>CBFDUR010000186.1:0-4925 GCA_965613005.1 uncultured Ignavibacteriales bacterium | reverse complement strand
CAGAAAATATGGCAAGCTTTAGGGATATGAATTTTCACGCAATTGGCTCTGGAAATATTCAAGCAGTAAATACATTACTCTTTCAAAAACATGATAAATGTGATAATCTCTTAGCAACACTTTATAATGTTTATAAAGCAAAAAGAAATGCAGAAGTACTTCAAGGAGTAGGAAAAGAAACTGAACTTCTTATTTTAGGTGAAGAAACATATTTAAAAATTAATGGGAAAAATATGAGTATATTAAAAAAGATTTATGACGAGGAATTATTATTTGGAAAAAAACATAAAGAATTATCTAATATTAATTTAAAGGAGGATTAAAATGTTCTTAAAAACTAAGAAGGAAGAGAAGTTTTTTTCATTGAGAGAGAAATTTATAAAGGAATTAAATGAAAAACTATATTCTTTTTATAAAAATCAATCACTTCATTATTTCTTAATAATTCCTGAACAATTCCGTCAAAATGAAATGAACTTGGTGTTTCACCCGGATGCGCACGTGCATGAATCCAAACTTGATATTTATTAATATCCGGAACTGATGTATCTGTTATTATTATTTCCTGCAGAGGTAAATTATGGTAAGTAAAACCGATAGTGTCTATGGAAACAAATTGATTGCTTTCCCATGTTTTTAACCTTTTTTGCAGGTAGCTGAAGGTGTAGGGTGTATAATATGCAACGTACACGGTATCGAGCGCATATGTTTTTTGGAAAACATTCTCCTGCGGACTTTCTAAAAATGAAAATCGCATAAAATTTTTATTATCGTAAGAATACATAGCCCGTTTTACATCGCTGTTAGTGATTGTAACTTTTACAAACTTGTTTTTAACACCCATCATTTTAAAATAAAACCATCTTCCGCCAATGTCTTCTTTTGTCGTAACTAGATAAGAAACAGAATCTTCTTGAATAACTTTTGCAATATTTCCGCTCTCAAACGTACCGTTAAAACCGACTTGCGAATAAATCGCTGTTGCCGTAACAATAATAATTGTAATCATTTTTTTAATCATATAACTTTCACTAATTTATAAAGATTATTAAAACCTGTTATTAATCCCATAATCCGTAAATGCAATTTTTAATTTTTTGACTTCTTCGAATAAATCCAAATTCTTTTGCAGACGTGTCTGAATCTTATGATAAAGATGATACTGTATTGCAATATTATTTAATGAATTTATTTTACAACCGGTTAGTTCCAATCTAAATTGAACATCGCTGTCTTCTCCGATTGACGGCGTTTCATATCTTTCATCAAAGCCGTTTATATTTAAAAAATCATCTTTATAAATCGAAAAATTACAACCCAACAAACCGCGTTTTTTTCGATTAAAAATATTCCTCAAAAATTTGCTTCTAAAATAAAATCCTTTCTCAATATCAAAAGATTGACCGAATAATCCATCTCCGGCCAACTTGAGAAAATGATTTTCCAAGAAGCCTTCTTTTACTTTTTGGGAAGTCAGTTGAATAGTTAATTTTTCCGAAAGATTAACTCTTCTTCCCGTTAAACAGACTCTCTTTAATGAATAATTTACATGCTCTTTTATAAACTCAGAATGAGGAATACAATCTCCATCAATAAAAATCAATATTTCACCCCTTGAATCAACAATAGCACGATTCAAAATTTTATTTTTTCTAAATTCTTTATCCTCTTGCCAGAGATGGATAAACTGAAAAGGAACTTCTAAGGAAAGCTTCTCGATTTCATCAACTACCTTTTGATTTGAGCCGTCGTCGGCAATTATTATTTCAAAATCCCGGAATGATTGCCTTTCAAAACCGGATAAAACCAATTTTAAATAATCTATTTTATTATAAAAGGAAATAATAACCGAAACTTTAATCATAACAAGATAACCGATAATATAATAGCATTACAGTAATAACTAATTAAATATTATTTATGAACTCACGTTACGCAGAACATTAGATTAAATTGCCACGACCTTCAGGTCGTGGAATAAATAAGAAAAAATCTATTGGCTTTAGCCACATTAATAGATATAGAATGGGGCTAAAGCCCATACAGTTAAGGTTAATATTGCCCCCGGCATAAATGTCGGGGCAATTTAGTAACATATTTGCGTAACGTGAGTTATGAATTAAATATAATAATCAATAATTCACATAAGGTCTTTTATAAATTTTACCACAAGAGTTCAAGAATATCTTACCTTGCAGCCCTCCATATTCATCTAAAATAATTAACCTTTTTCCTTTGTTAATAAATTTAAAAACATAACTTCATTCACAAACAATTATTTACGTTTACGAATTTTCTGCTTTTCTTTATTTCTATCATAAGATTTTTTGTTTTTTTCAATCTTCGGGGGCTTTTGAGGAACCGGAATTCTAGTTTTCACTTTTTTTATTTTAATTTTGAATGAACTCGGCATAATTTATACCGGTAAATAATGATACATATTTACAATTTACTTCGATTTTAAATCGATCACTAAAATATAACAAAATGTATATTTAAATATTACCGGATCATCCATTCCATTGTTAAAAAAATAAAGCTAATGCAAATTATTACATAAAAAATATGGTTTCATTCAGATAATTTTCCTTCAAAGGTAATTTCCAAACCTTATTATCCCGTTTACAACAACAACGATTTTATTTTATGTACCTACATGAAAGGAACGGAGTGATTGAAAAAACCTCCTCATAACAGGGATTTTCTCACATTCGTTCAAAATGAAAGGAAAGTCTGCCGCGTCACTTTGAAGGAATGGAGTGGCGGAGAAATCTTTTTTCTCTCTAAGGGACAAGAAAAAACCCGCTTTTTCATACAACCGGGGTAAAAATAAAATCAGACATATCTTTTTACGATTAAGGAATTATTTTTTTAGAACGTTTAAAATATTTTATCCAATTTTCATGCGGATACAAAGTTGGAACTGCAATTATTTTACCACCGAATCCGATATATCTAAAAGTTAACATTTGAATAGGTGTAACTTTTACATTACTCAACCTATTTGGATATATTTTAACATTTTGTTTTTGCGCCAGTCGAGCAAGATATTTATTGAGTACTTCCCTTTTACGCTTAGCAACGAGCATATCTTCAGCCACTTGAATACTGTGAATAATTTCATGGTGGGAAATTTTGGAACGTTTATTGAGGATTCTAAAAACAGTGTACTTTCCCTTAATAAAAATCGGTCCATAAATAGAACCTTTTTTTAATTCGGCAAGCACCGCGCCAAGTTCACTAAGCTGTGAAGCGCGAAGCCAAACAGCTCCGGTTGTATCATTACTATTTTTGCTTAAACGATCTAATTTATTTAACACTTTAGCTGCTTCGTCGAGATTTTCAAAAGTAAATATTTGAAGCCTCAGTTCTACGTCTTTTAACACTTCATCTTTATGTTGAGTAAAATATTTGTTTACTTCATCAAGAGTAACATGGACAGTGTCTGTAATTTCGGCAGCTACCAAATCAGCGCGATAAGCATTTAAAAACATTTGAACATTGTACTTAACCTCTTGTGAATTTTGTAAGTTTAACTGATTAGCCCGTTTGGCGAGAAAATAATTTTGCACCATAAATTTTAATGATGTATTAAGTGAATAAGTAATCTCAGGTATAGTAGTATCAATAGGTGCAAAACCGGAAACCGGCAGATTGTTAAGAACGTACCTGAAAGTTAATTCGCCACCATTAAATTTTAACATTGGTTGATTAAGTTTCTTACTATAAATTTGCTTTAACTTCGTATTTTCGTTTCTGCTTAAATAATAATCAGGCTCAAAGCTTTCTCTACGATGAGTAGATAATAACTTATGTATGGAATAGACTAGTGGTTTGAATATTCTATAATTAACGTGCACATTAATGCCTTTCATAACCGAGAGTAAATAATCATAACCAAGCTTAGTTTCCTTTCTAGACAAAATGACTTTACGTATCATTTCTTCTCTGTCATTGGTCGCTGCAGCACTAAATTTTTTATTCATTTTTCTGGAAAGGATCCTAAAAATTACCCAACCATCTATCGTATTGGTCGGTTTGGAAATAAAGCCCGGTTTATGCCCAAAAAAAGCATGTTCAATCGTTCCATTCGATTCTCCGTAACCGATTTCCAAAGAATCATGCCTGATTTTCAAACTGTCTGCTAATCTATAAACCCGGTTCTTATAATATTTCCCGTCTGCTAGATTATAAAATTTATTTGCAGAAATAGTGCCGGGAAAATAAAACGCATCAAGTATATAAAAATAAACTGAAAATTTAACCCCCTGTTCAATTTCCTTTTTTGTTACTTTTGCTTTTGGTACAATTACTTTTCTATACAAAGCATCTCTTAAAAAGATTCTCTCGGTTTCTTTTTTAAGTATTTCTTCGTTCTTATCAGTATTGGTAGGTAACGTTCGTAGCGCTTGATTAGGCAAATGCTTCGCTATTTCAGGCAATTTATACTTATCGGTGTTGGTAGGCATTCGTAGCGCTTGATTAGCTAAAAGTCTTTCTGCAATCATGGAGTATAAAAAACCTCGTTTAGCTTTATAAAGATTATATATTTCCCCTTTACCCGGATAAATAGACAATTCAAATCTGTTTTTAAAGTCGGCAGATGTTACAGGTTGACCATTCACTAAAGCTAATGTGTCGGATTGGATTTCAGCATAATTGTCCTGTGAATAGGAAAGTAGAAAGAAAAATATTATTACAATAAAATTAAAGGAAGTTAAATATTTCATTTGGAATACTTTCAGAAATAGTAAAGATTACTTCAAGATTAAATAATTATTTTAATTGCAAAATTGAGACTTTTCAACCCAATTAGAAATACATTAACAGTAATAAACAATCTTTCTTGCTATAAGTCCGCTATAATAGATTTACAACTTATTATTCCACCCCCAAGAACTGCAAAATATTATTGAGAATAAAAT
>CBFDUR010000185.1:0-4953 GCA_965613005.1 uncultured Ignavibacteriales bacterium | reverse complement strand
AGTGCCGGTGATTATCTCGGAAACGGGAAACAGGTATTAGCGGTTTTACTGCATTCGATAACTTCGCAAGATATAGCACCTTATTACAGGTTAGTTATCTTTAATTTTATAGCAGATTCATTGCATATTATTTATAATCACGCTTTTTTAGATCCATCAAAGGAATTCAATTCATCGTTTCGTCGTTCTGAAAACAGTATAAGATTTGCCGATATCGATAATGACGGAGCGGATGAACTTATCCTGTTCATTTTTCCATATTCTTATATTTTTAAATATTCGGAAGACGGCAATAAGATAATTTCTTACAAAGAGAATATAAATTCCAACTCGGTATTTATAGGGGATATCAATCATAACGGTGTTATGGATGTGGCATTTCCTACAAATCACAGTATTAATTTTATAGAATTTGCAAACGCTAAAAGAGCAAGTGCTCCTTATGAATTAAATGGATTCAGTATTGATCCTACTGAAATTATGTTACGATGGACCGGTACTTCAAATAAATATTTAATTTATCGGGGAGTAAAAAAGGATTCTCTTCTTATGTATGATTCTACTTCAACTACCAATTTCACAGATCACAATGTTGTTGACAAAAAGAATTATTACTATGCAGTACAATCAATAGATAATACTAAACAATGCCCTGAATCTAACTTAAGTCACTTAATTAAAGTATATTCTCATAATCCTGCGCGCGTAATTAGCGTGAAAAGCACTAATCAAAATACTATTACGGTAAATTTTTCCAATAAGATAAATAATACAATTGAAAATCTTCAATCATTTACGGTAGTAGGGTCTAAATATCCAAATTCAATTTCTGCAAATAATCAATTTTCTTATTTACTCTCATTTGATAGTGCTTTACCTGTTGGAATGCACAAATTGATAGTACAGAATTTAAATGATTTTTATGGATCGCCTGTAAAACGAGATACATTAATTTTTTATGTGGATACGGTTGGAACTGTAGAACAGTTGTTTGTCAATTCTTTCAAAATAATTAATCCTTATAAAATAAAAATAACTTTTAATTTGCCTATTGACCCGGTAATCGCATTAAATAAGTCAAATTATATTTTTAATCCGACTAATGGAGTTAATATAGTAAAAATAGGGGATAGGAATGAAATAGTTTATTTGGATCTGACAGGTAATAATCCTGTCGGTTCGATAGGAATAGAATATACTCTTCATATTGTAAGACTTATGTCATCGAGAGAAACCGGAAGCTTAAAACTGAATTCCGGAGCGGGTAGTTATATTGTATTGACAGGTTACTCAAAGGATTTATCGAGAGTGTATCTTTATCCTAGTCCGGCAAAAATTATTGGTGGAGTAGGAAAAATGACATTTGCTAATCTTCCACAACAAGTAAAGATTACCATTTTTAATATTAACGGTAAAAAAATAAATGAATTATACGAAAACAACGGAAACGGCGGACTCAAATATAATTTGAGAGATTTCAACGGTAATTTATTGAATTCAGGTATTTACATTTTTAGAATTGTAAAATTAGATAATTTGAATAACGAGATTGAAGAAAAAATAGGTAAATTTGCAGTAATAAGATGAAACGGGCAGGATAAATCACTTTAACACACAAGAAAATGATTTATGAAAAAACTTAAATTATAAACACATGAAAATCACTTTCAAAAAAATATTCACTAAATCCAATCTGCTTAGTTTTAGTAGGTTATTAATGGCAATCCCTTTTTGGTTTTTACTTGAAAATTTACAGGTACCCGAAATAAGATTTATTACTTTTGCCGTATGCATCTTGGGAGCAGGTACGGATATCTTAGACGGATATCTGGCAAGAAGATTTAATGAAGTTACTGAATTGGGGAAAATAATAGATCCACTAGCCGATAAAGTAGTCATTAGTGTAATTATCATTAAACTTTTCATTTTGAACCTTATTCCCGGTTATTACTTTTATATGATAATAATACGCGATTTATTGATCTTGATGGGAGGAATTTTTATTGCAAATAAACTTGGGAAAGTTCTTCCATCGAATATACTCGGTAAAATTACAGTAGTAAATATTGCTTTGGTAATTTTATTGATAATTTTACAGGTTGGTTATACTAATATAATTTTCCGGATTTTATATATATTAAGTATTATTTTGATGATAGTATCATTATCAGGATATGCGGTTCGAGCTTTTGAATTTATAAAACGTAAAAATTATGACTCTATTTGATAATTTAAATTTTGAAAAATTAAAAAACAGTCTTTCAAAGACTAGAAATAAATTAGTAAATACGATAAACGAAGCAATAAGTGGAAAAGCCGTCATTGATGCCGGCACACTTGATGAACTCGAAGAAATATTGGTTACTTCCGATATAGGATTTGAAACTACCGAAAAAATAATTGAAGAAACCAGAATAAAACTTAAAAATCAAAAAGACAGGTCCGATATAAATATTCTTCAAACCGTCAAGAATGAATTAGCTGCAATATTGGAAATTTCAAAAGAACCGAATGATATAAATAATGACATTGAAAAACATAAACCGTTTGTTATATTAATAGTAGGAATAAATGGGGCAGGGAAAACCACAACGATTGGGAAATTGGCATATAATTTTAGAAAAAACGGTTTACAAGTAATTATTGGTGCAGCCGATACTTTTAGAGCTGCTGCAAATGAACAATTGGAAATATGGGCGGAAAGAGCCGGAGTTGAGCTTATTCAGAAACCTCAAGGTTCAGACCCGTCATCGGTTGTATTTGATACCGTAAATGCAGCGATTAAAGGGAAATATGATATAGTGCTTATTGATACTGCCGGCAGGCTTCATAATAAAACCAATTTGATGGAAGAATTAAATAAAATCAGACGGGTCATTCGAAAAGTTCTTCCTTATGCTCCCAACGAGACTTTTTTAGTAATTGACGGCAATACCGGTCAAAATGCACTAATCCAAGCGGATGAATTTTCAAAGGTTACCGATATAAGCGGTTTGATTATTACCAAATTGGATGGAACTGCTAAAGGAGGCGTTGTTTTTCAAATTTGTGCAAAACAAAAAGTACCGGTAAGATTTATAGGTGTTGGTGAAGGAATTGATGATTTGCAAACATTCGATCCGGAATTATTTATTTCAGCAATATTTTAAGAAGACTAATCATGTTTATGAAAAAACCACAAAATCGTACTTTTGATTATACTCCAAGATATTACGTCAAGGAAACGGATGAGAAAGAGCGTAAAAAACGCGAATTAGGTTTCTCGAGACATTTAAAGATTAAAAGAAAAAAGAAAAATCTTTTCTTTTGGGCATTGTTGATAATTTTAATAATATTCGTCATATTAGAATTAAATGGTCTTACTTAAAAAAGAGGACACGTTAGTTTACATAATATACATTATCGGACATTAATCTAATCTTAGAAAAGATTCATTTCTTTAGTCCAACACTGAAAACCAATCTAATGCTAAATCTTGTTCGCTTAGTTGAATAAGCAGTTCATTTTGATAACGCTTTAGTATGTTTTCTCTCGCAATAATACCATAATATTTCCCGTTATCAACACTGATGACGGGTAAATAGTCTAAATCTTCCTTTTCCATTGATGTGAGCGCTTCTTCACAATTTTTATCGTCTGTAATTAAACTCAATTCTTTGGTCATAAGATCACCTGCAACTAAGAAATCCAGTATATTTCTGGTTTCTTCATCAAGAACAGCATTCCTAATATCCTGAAAATCTATTCTACCAACCAAATTGGAGGATTTGTCCTTTACTAGAATATAATTAAACCTTGAAGATTTGACAGCTTGCAATACTTGTTTAAATGTAAAATTTTCATTTACAATATCGGCATTATGCTCCAATAAGTCCTTAACGAACATACTTTTCAGTACCGAAACTTTTCTGCCGTAAATATCGATTCCCTTGCCTTCCCGATCAAATTTAAGGGTATAAAGAGATCCTTTTAAAATAGATTTTGATATTGTAGTTGCTATTATAATTGTTAACATCAATGGTAATATAATCTGATAATTATCAGTCATTTCAAATACCATAATTAAAGCAGTTAATGAGGCATGTGTAGTTCCTGCAACCACAGCAGCCATACCAACTAGAGCATAAGCTCCCGGAGGTGCGGTTATAGCCGGAAAAAGATAATTAACAACCTGGCCGAACGCTCCGCCCAGCATTGCTCCGGTAAATATGCTCGGTGAAAAAGTTCCGCCGTTACCTCCCGAGCCAATTGTTAAAGATGTTGCAATCGGTTTGAATAACAATAATAATATCAAAATTACAAAAGGTGTTGAGTTGAAGATAGTATTATCGACAGCAGCTTCACTAAAGCTGAAAATACCCGGTAAATATAATCCAATCATACCGACAGAAAGACCACCAATTGCCGGTTTTAACCAAATCGGTATTTTTTCTTTTGAATCAAAATATTCATCTATTTTCATGAATACTTTTACAAAGTAAACCGCAGTAAATGCAGCTAATACTCCAAGAATTACATAAAATATAAATTCGTAATTTGTAGCTAAATGAAACGTAGATGTTTTAAATGCAGGTTCACTTCCTAAATACGTTCGAGAGATAACCGTAGCAAATACGGAGGCAATGATAATTGGACTAAAAGACTTTGCATTAAAAGTTCTTAATATAATTTCCATTGAAAAAAGTGCTCCACCTAAAGGGGCATTATATGCGGCAGCTAACCCGGCGGCAGCGCCACAACCGACCAGTATTTTAAGTCTATCAGGTGAAACCGATAAATATCTGCCTATAGATGAAGCAATCGATGAACCCATCATGACTACAGGCCCTTCATTACCTCCTGCACCTCCCGTTCCCAAACTAATCACAGAACCTAAAGTTTTCAAAAATCCGGTACTTCCCTCAATTACTCCCCCTTTGGAAGCAACGGCATCAATCGCCTTAGGTATTCCTT
>CBFDUR010000184.1:0-4975 GCA_965613005.1 uncultured Ignavibacteriales bacterium | reverse complement strand
ATATGACCGGCGGTAAGGTTGTAGTCATTGGAAATACCGGTAGAAATTTTGCTGCGGGTATGTCGGGGGGAATAGCTTATGTTTGGGACCCGGATAGGACGTTTCCCAAGTATATCAATCAAGGGATGGTTGATCTTGAATATCTGGTTTCTGATGAGGATACAAAGGTTGTCCGCCAATTGATTCAAAATCATTACCAATATACTGAATCAAAAAGGGCTGAGTATATTTTGAATAATTGGGAAAATGAAAAAGAATATTTTTGGAAAATAATTGCCGGTGAGTATAAAAAAGCACTACTTAGATTTGCAAAAGAAAAAAGTGAAAGTAATCAAAATGGAAAAGAAACAGTTGTAGCAGAGGTAGCAAATGGGTAAGATAACAGGATTTAAAGAATATCGGAGAGCGAATTTACAAAAAGATGATCCTAAAAAAAGAGTCAAAAATTTTAAAGAATTTGAAAAACCTTTTTCTAATGAAGAAGCCGAAATTCAAGGAGCCAGATGTATGGATTGCGGCATACCTTTTTGCCACGGTGATACCGGTTGTCCGGTACAAAATTACATACCGGAGTGGAATGATCTTATTTATAGCGGACATTGGAAAGAAGCGTTGGATAACTTACACTCAACAAATAATTTCCCCGAATTTACAGGAAGACTTTGTCCCGCACCCTGTGAAACTTCATGTACCCTTAGTATAAATGAAGAACCGGTATCCATAAAAGCCATTGAAAAAACTATTATTGAAAAAGGCTGGATAAAAGGCTGGGTAAAACCGAGAATGCCGTATGTCCTTACAAGTAAGAAAATAGCTGTGGTCGGCTCCGGTCCTGCCGGATTAGCAGCGGCGCAACAATTAGTACGTGCGGGTCATTCGGTTACGGTTTTTGAAAAAAATGACAAAGCCGGCGGCCTCTTAAGATATGGTATTCCGGATTTTAAATTGGAGAAATGGGTTATAGATAGAAGAATTGAACAAATGGCAATAGAGGGAGTCGAGTTCAAAACCAACGTTAATGTTGGGGTAGATATCTCTGCGAAAGAACTTGTTGAAAATTATGATGCTGTAATCTTAGCCGGCGGTTCGGAAAAATCGAGGGACATCCAAATAGCAGGCCGGAACTTAAAAGGCATTCATTTTGCAATGGAGTATCTTCCGCAACAAAATCGGGTTAATGCCGGACAGTTGGTGGAAAATCAAATTTTGGCAGCCGGAAAAAATGTTATGATTCTAGGTGGAGGGGACACAGGTTCCGATTGTGTTGGAACAGCCAACAGGCAGAAAGCTAAATCGGTAACTCAATTGGAAATAATGCCTCAACCCCCGGTTAACAGGTCTGAAAATACACCATGGCCTTATTATCCATTAATGTTACGAACCTCTTCTAGTCAGGAAGAGGGTGTAGAACGAAGATGGAGCATAAACACTAAAAAATTTATCGGTAATGAAAAAGGTGAGGTTGTAGGTTTAAAATGCTGCGAAGTAGTCTTTGAAGATGGCAAATTGGTGGATGTTCCCGGAACTGAGTTTGAATTGCCGGCAGAACTAGTTCTGATTGCCGCCGGTTTTATTCATCCTATTCATGAAGGAATGTTGAGCCAATTTAAAGAGATGGGTATCGAATTTGATAAAAGGGGAAACGTGAAGGCGAAATTTGGTTATGATGAGAATGCTTATGCAACAAACTTGAATAAGGTATTCGCATGTGGCGATATGCGACGAGGTCAATCCTTAGTAGTTTGGGCTATTGCCGAAGGTAGAAAGTGCGCCGCTGCAGTACATAAAACTTTGATGCAGGAAAATAATCTTGAAGAAACAGTTGTTTGATATTACTAAGATTTTGTAATTGGGAAAACCTGATTTGAGTAGCTCATTGAATTTTAAAGACTCGCCGTAAAACTTTCTAATTGATAATAAAGTTGAATTTTTATTACATTAAACTTTAACTATATTTATATAATAAAATATGAAAATCTGTAATAATTATAAGGCAAGCCGGAATCATTATACGGAAATCGGTTTAATTTACAGTAAGGAATTTATAAAAAATATTTAATTAAAGTTCTTGCCGGTGAAATAATAAAAATTATTCCCAAAAATTTATTGGATAAAACAAACAGTTTAATTGTAGGATATAAATCATGTATAGCTATAAAAGAAGAGTGAATTTTTACGATTGTGATCCGGCCGGTATATTGTTTTTCGGGAGAGTTTATGAATTATGCCATTCGGCTTATGAATCTATGATCGAAAGTTTTAACTTACAAGAACCTTATTGGACAAACGAAAATTATATAACGCCTATTATTCACTCTGAAGCCTCTTATCATAAACCGGTTAGACCGGGAGAAATGATTACCATTAATGTACAAGTTTCTCAACTTCGTAAATCATCATTTGAACTTGAATATGAACTTGTGAACCTCAAAGGAGAAATATGCACAAAGGTAAAAATAGTACATATTTTTATTCATAAGAAAAATTGGGAAAAAATAAATATGCCTGATAATTTACTTCAAGCTTTTTTGAGCCATAAAAAAATATAGTAAGGTTTCAATATTTTAAAGAATCATTCACTTCTATTAAATGACTTAAAATATCTTTTTGAACTTTGCCTAATTCTGTTCTGGGCAATTTTGACATAAAATAAATTTTTCGCGGGTGTTTATAACTTGCCAATTTGTTATTTAAAAAATCTCTTAATACTTCTAACGAAAAAGTATTTCTATTTTTGGTTACGATTGCTGCAATAACTAGTTGTCCCCACTCTTTATTATCTTCGCCAAGTACACAAACTTCTTCAATATTATCAAATTTTCTTATTTCCCTTTCCACTTCTAAAGGATTGATATTTTCCCCTCCTGAAATAATTAAATCTTCTCTCCTGACTTCTATATAAAGATAACCTTTTTCATCTAGGTATCCGTAATCCCCCGAGTAATATACTCCGTCGCTAAATTTCAATGATGTTTCTTCCGGATTATTTAAGTAGTATTTAGCAATTGACTCAGACTTTATAACAATCTCTCCTGATTTCATCGGTTGTAATGGATTTTTATTCTTGTCCACAATTAAAATTTCGATGTTGGATAACGGCTTACCGGCAGATTCTTCTGCAAAATAATAATCGTGATTTTTCAACGCCGTTACAAATGATGCCGTTTCGGTTGAACCGTAAGATTTTACCGGATGCCAACCTTTAATCAGGCTTTTTTTTATTAGTGATGATTCTAAAAATCCACCTCCCAACAAAGTCATGCGGAGTTCTTTATTCGGGATTGCATTTATTTCTAATAATCTCTTTAGCTGAGTAGTTACCAAAGAAATATGGGTGGGAGAATAATTATCAATTGCTTCTTTGATAGCGTTTGTTGTCAATTTTTCAGGAATAACTATGGTACAGCCGAACAAACTTGCTCTAACCAAAATCGAAAATCCGCCAATGTGATAAAAAGGTAAACTAGCTAACCATTTATCACCTTTACGATGGTGAAATAATTCATTCCCATTAGTAGCGCTGCTAATGATATTATTAAAGGTTAATGCTACTGCCTTGGGTTTTCTTGTAGAACCTGAAGTAAATAAAACTACGGCAATATTTTCTTTATTCGATTCGATCCGGTTCTGCGGATAATATTCATTGCTTAAGTCAAATGGATAAAAATTAACAGTGAAATGAATATTGCTTTTTCCGGCTCTAATATCACTATGAATAAATAAAAGCTTTGGTTTAGCGAAATCTAAATATCCATTAATCTCTCTACAGGTTAGACGCGTATTTAAAAGAAACGGAACGGCTCCTATTCTCCAAAGTGCAAAAATCAATTCAATTGTGTCATAATTGTTTTCACTTAAGATGCCGGTTAAATCATTTTTTTGAATTCCTATTTCAGAAAGTTTACCGGCAATTTTAGATATTCTATCATGGAATTCTTCGTTGGTAATAGAAAAACGGGGAGTAACTATAGCTTTAGTATTAGTTATCTTCTCTTTGTCGGTTGTCAACAATTCAATTAATTTATGCATAAATAAAAAATATAATCTTATTAATTTTTCGAAAGAATAATCTTTCCATGAGTAACAGGATAAGGATCATTAGAAATATAATTTTCAAAAAAATCAGATGTTGCTAATCCATGAGCCGTCTCATCCTCTATAATAGAAGCCGCAAACACTGCCATCGATTTACCGATGCCGGATTCAAAAGATGAGGTAATTGTAATTTTTAAATTATTCATCTTAGCCAATTCGATAATCTTAATTACGGTAATAATTCCTCCCAACATCATCGGTTTGATTACTAATACATGTGCAGCTTTACTTTTAATAATATTCACTGCATCGTTAAATGTACGAAGTGATTCGTCGGCAGCCAGAGGAATAGAAATAATTTTAGATAATTCGATAAAGTCATTTATATTTTTTACCGGTTGCTCAACATATTCGATATTAAATTTTTCCAATTTTTTTAAATTTCTTTTTGCATTATTAAGTGTCCACTTGCCGTTAGCATCAATTCTTAATTTGATATTCGTATTCACTGATTTCCTTACTAAGGATATCGATTCAATATCCTCCTCAAAGTTATCTCTACCTACCTTCATTTTAATTGTGGAAAAACCTTGTTCGATAAGCTCATTAATTTTTTTAGGAATATCTTCAATCGATAAAAAACCAATTACGGCATTTACGTTAATTTCTTTTATTGAAGTTACATTCAATAAATTATTCATGGATGTTTTATTTTCACTACAAATCAGGTTTAACAGAGCTTGCTCTATTCCGTGTCTGAGAGCGGGAAGTTTATTAAGAGAGCCTAAATTATCATCAAAGCTTTTATAGATATTATTAAGATCAATCTTTAAGTTCAGTTTAAAATTTTCAAGAAAATTATTTACTTCATCGAAAGTCTCGGAGCCAAATTCGGGGAAGGGAGCAGCTTCACCGATCCCTGCCTGACCGGTTTCGTCGA
>CBFDUR010000183.1:0-4987 GCA_965613005.1 uncultured Ignavibacteriales bacterium | reverse complement strand
GGGGGTTGGATAGAACAACTTATCCCACCCCCTAAATATTTAATAAATGTATAACATATTATTCCACCCTCTTAGTTTATACGTAAAATTTTATAAAATAGAGGCCGGAGAATTGACTTTATAATTCATATCCTTGTTTCTTGCCATTTTTCAAATTATAAAAGAGCCCATGTTCTAAGAAGCTCAATGCGAAATTTACACTGCGAAGTAAATGTGTTCAGAATGACACATTAATACTTTTTAGAGTAAATTCCTAAAATTTTTTGTTTTTTAATTAATCCGCTTAAACTCATAAAGAAGTGAAAATTGCCAAATTAATTTTTGTAAAGGAATTATTTCTTTTTTGCAACCGACCTAAAATATTCAAGTAGTGCACGAGCGTGTCTTCTAGTTAAATGTTGATCAGGCATCAATATACCGTTGTATTCCTTTATTGATTTTTTTACGAAAACATCTTTCTCTTGCATTTCCCTCGTATTTAAAAGAAAATTCATAATAAATTCAGGTGATCGGGTTTTAGCTATATTTCTCAACGGCGGTCCAACCAGTCTTGAGTCTAATTGATGACACGCAGAGCACTTAGTAAAGAAAAGTTGTTTTCCATGTTCTACTAATTCTTCGTTGATTTTTCCGAGTTTAACGGTTTTGATTGGTCCAATTCCCTTATCAACTGCTTTAACAGACTGTTTAATTTTTTTCACTTTAAGATTTTTTTTCTTTGCTTTGGTAGAATCTTTAGCCGTATAGGTTTTTACGGCAAAACTTGTTGATATACTTGTTTGGTCAGCTCGGATATTTATTGCAAGAAAAACAAATAGAATTGTAATAAATAAACCATATAATATTTTCATCGTTTTTTCCTAATAATTTAATTATAATAAAATTATTTGGGGTTTCCTCAATAATTCGAGTCAACCCCAAAAACACGCAAAATATTTGAAATATATTAGAACATAAGCCAGCTATTCATGTATAGCGTATTATTATCGGAAGCGTTCCTGCCGCTACCATCGTAATCACTACTACTGCCGTTAAACTTATTATAAGCTACATATTGTAAAGCAAATTGAGTGTTTTGCCAAGGGACAAAAGTAAATTGTAACGTAACCCCACTACTGTTTGGAGAACTGACCATACTCCCATCAATAGGAGCTGAGCTGTATAATTTTGTATCTTTAGTGCCGTTCACATTGAAATAACCAACTGTAAAACCATAGCCTGCCTTTAAATAATATGTTGCATCTACCCTTAATGAATTAAGATTATCTGAAGCATTTTCCGACTTGCCTGCTGCATAAGTAGCGTTTAACTCTTGTTTTTCTTTAATGAAATTAATGTGTGCTATCAAAGAGCCATAGTTAAAGGTGTTTTCATATTGAGCGTCAAATGCCAGGTCAGTGTAATTGTCTGTTTTACCGGTAATTCCTACCGGATAAACTTTCGGAGCAATTCCATAAGTTCCAACTTCAATATATTGATTTCCCCATTGATGCTGCAATGCTAGTCTCCAATATGGGGCAACCCCTCTGATTGTTGTATACGCTAATGCATCTGGGGGAATAGGACCACCTTGGTTTACTGTACGGTAAAAACTTAATCCACCATAAATTAGATTATCATATAAAGCATATCCTCCAAGCCCCATTACGTTCATCATCGATTCCATCATAGTACCCGCTGCCGGAGTTGGAGCTACACCTGATCCTACAAACGGAAAAGACCATTGAGGGCCTGTGTTCCATACATCTTGCATAGCAGGTGCATTATTAAAACTAATACCATATAATAGTTCTTTATTTCCTAAAGTTGCGTGATTAGCATATCGGACATCTGTCATATCCAATTCAATTCCACCGCTTTGATCGTCATAGGAAATTTGTAAAAAAGCTCCCATGTGAGGAGTGATTTCACCGGAAAAATAAAGCCCCAGTTCTTGTGGGAATTCAACAGTATTGTTCTGTTGCCCTGGAATGTTTTTAGCTATTGAAGTGTAAGATGTTTGAAAATTAACTGTTACAGGTAATTCATTTAATATCTTAAGGTCTGTTCTTCCTTTATAGGTTGACTGAATAGTAGCAATGCCGGTCATAGTATATCCATTTAGTTTAAATAATCTACCAAATGGTGTTAAATCAGTAGGAAGATAATGACATACACTGCACGACAAATTAGTTTGACGAGCAAAGCTCGGTATAGAATAAACGTCAACGCTAAATAAGATGATTAGCATCCCCACTAGTAATGGAAAAATTTTAAATTGTTCTACCTTTGCTAACATTTTAATACCTCCAAATATGATTATTAATGATATAAATTAAATTTGTTAATTGTTTTCTAGTGAATATGTCCTCCAACAATTAACAATTTTCTATTAATCAAATAATAGGATTAATATTTATTAAAACTATTTGATTAAAAAAATAAAAATAAATAATTTATGGACTCCGACGGATATCTCGAAAATTAAAACTAAATTTCGTTTTAAAAACAAATTAAACTTTCCTAATTCACTTATAAAATCACTTCAACCAGGTTATCTGTATTTTCTTTCTTTAAACGAAAGCAAGAACCTTCGATTAAATACAAAAAGACTATTTTAAAGCAAATTTGTTAAGCTATTAACTTTACATATATAAGGCGAATTAGTTTTATTTTCACTGATGTCTGTATTTAGTCCTTATCTAGTGACTAAGATTATTTATTCTCCTATGTATAGCAAAATGCATTCCAATATAATAATTTGTTTTAATATATTCAAAAGGTTGGATTATTGTAAAATTATTTATTGAGCATTCCTATTCATAAGAAAAATTTAAATAAAGTTTTCTTGATAACAAGAAAATTCCAAGCGATATGGACTCTTACTTATTACGGTTTTTGGGAGGGAATTGTAAAAGAGATAGTTGTGCCTTTGCCGATTTCACTTTTTACCGAAATATCTCCACCGTGTTTTTTAACAAATTCTTTGCTGATTGTAAGTCCAAGCCCGGTACCTTTTTCATTTCCGGTACCTTTTGTAGTAAATAACTTATCATTTTGAAAAAGAGTTTCGGCAATTTCCGGTGTAATGCCAACACCATTGTCTTCAACGGAAATTTTCATAAAACCTTTTGTGTTAAAAGCACTTACTGCTACTTTACCGCCATTTTGTGAAAATTTAATCGCATTAGATACAAGGTTTCTGATTATCGTTTCAATTAACTCCGGGTCGCCAAAAACGGTTTTATCCGGCGGACAATTATTTACCAATGAAATATTTTTACTATTTGCGGCTATTTTTTGAGTTCTGAAAACTGATTTGATAATGGAGCTTAACTTAATCTCTTCCGGTTTGTAAACAATTCGATTAAGATTTAAACATGACCATTTTAAAAGGTTATCCATTAATTCTAAAAGATTTTTTAATGAAATGTGAATAGTATTTATGTAAAATTTCTTTTCTTCATCGGAAAGTATTTCATAATCTTCGGTTAATATATCGGAAAAGCCCAATAGTCCGGTAAAAGGACTGCGAAGATCATGGGCAATTATGGAGAAAAATTTATCTTTCTGTTTGTTAAGCTCTTCTAGTTCTTTTCGCGTAATAATTAGTTTTTCCTGAAAATTTATTTGCTCGGTAATTTCAGTCATTACCCCGACTATACCGGTTACATCGTTATCTTTATCAAGAAGAGGTGCTTTATTTATTTTAAACCAATGCGAACTCCCGTCTTTTAGAATGATATTCCGCTCTATTTCGCTTAAAGAAATCTTATTCGTTAAGATTGCTTCATCTTCTTCATTAACCAACCATTTATCGTTTAAGTTAACTAAAGATAATTTATTATTAGATAATATTTCTTCCATCGAAATATTGAAAAATTTGAGAAAATGATTATTAACAAGCTTAAATTTCCTTTCTTTATTTTTTACAAAAATTAGTGTCGGTACCGTATTAATTATAGTCTCCAATTCATTCCTGATATTAAAAACATCCGAAGCCAGCTTACTTCTCCGCTTTACATCGAAAAGAATCAAAAGGAAAAAAACTGTTAAAAGTCCTATAAAAATTGCTATTAGAATTATAAAATAAGTTAAATCTTTATTAATCTTTGAATTAAAAATTTGAAATTGTTCAAAAACAACTTGGTCTTCTTTTGCTTCTAAAAGTTGAAAGTAGTGGTCGGTTTTCATAAAAATATCTTTTTCTATTTTAAATTCTTTAGATTCAAAAAAATTTGGTGATCTGAAAGAAGCGGAAAAAGGATTGATTATTAATAATTTCCGTCTTATAATTTTTTGAAGAGGTAAAAAATATTTTTCAAATTCCGGTTGATTTTTAAGTAAAAATTCGATGTGGAATAAGTTTTTTTTGAGTGAATCTAAATTCGATATATATTGAGTAGAATCTTCTTTGCCGGGTTTCTTAATAGTTTGTTGGAGTCTTATTTCAAAATTATGTATAGAGGTAAGAAAATCCTGGGTGGCAAGCCTGAGTTTTGTATTTGAAATTATGTATTTCGAACTTTGATGAATTTCATATTTTGATAAAAACAAAACTGTACTGAGTCCAATTACTAACAGCAGTGAAATAAGCCAGCTTAAAACAATTTTCGTTTTAAACGAACTATTCCGCCATTTGTCCGTTACATCCCGAAGTATTTTTTTAGAAAAATTAGTCAAAATTAAAATTACATATACTGATAAGAAATAATCAGGAATAAATCTTTAGATTTATCTTTCTTAGCAAATTGAAGCTATTCTAACGAAAATTAATTTTTCTCAAAAGTGTGTTAGAATGATCTAATAATTTTCCTTATCACAGTTATTGTAATAAATTATTATATCGTTAAAAAATAGAATTTAATGATAAAACTCATTATAATAAAGGCATTTCTTTTTCATTTAATAGAATGAGATGTATCTAAAAGTATAGTCTCCATTAGATATGGTTCACTTTTTAGATTACTCTTTTCCGGAAACCGGTAATTCCAAAATGAAGGTAGAG
>CBFDUR010000182.1:0-5019 GCA_965613005.1 uncultured Ignavibacteriales bacterium | reverse complement strand
TTTTTCCTTTTTGGGTAACGATACCTATTTTTATATTTGTACCTCCCAAATCAACTCCGAGTGCATATTTTTCATTTTCAGGCATAGTATTTATCTCACATTAGTTAATAATTATTGATTATTATTCTCAAATTCAGTTTAAGTAAATTATAAAATTATCTATTACATATAATAATTAAAAGTAAAAAATCATACTATCAAAAGTAGGTATAAATATCCGATTATGCTGTGAAATGTTTTTAATAAAATAAAATGATCCGGCTGATAAATATATCTTCCCGTTTAATTACTGAAAATAAATTAGGGAATAGAATAGAATAACTTTAGGAGTTGTAATCCGATAACTTATTTTATTCCACCTCCTAAACTTATAATTTTTAATTCATGCGGATAGGATAAATCTTTTAATGAAGTACTGAGTCCCGGTTTTGCATAAAGTATTAATTTGGGAAGTGAATTACCAAAACCTTTTAAATTTAATGCAAAATTAATTAAAGAGTGATATCCTTCATATTGAAAAAGTTTATACAAATTAAAATTAATATTAATCGAAAAATCCGTCTTTCCTGCTTTACCCGGAACCGTTATAGGAGATTTAATATTTCCTGTTTCTATTTCTTTATTATCAATCATCAACCTCCAGGGAAATGATGTAATAATAACATTAGTTTTTGGATAGCCTCCGGTTCCATTATTTGGATTGAGAACTTCCACTATCAAGTTAAAGGAAATCGGCATTTCTTTTTTTGCATAGGAAACGGTCATTTTTAATAAATCCAAAGAAGAGAAATCGTTAACGGAAGATTTATTTTTCAAATAAATTCCCGCCAAAGTTAGGTTATTAACTTTTTTTAATCTGAACTTGAGCCCGGATGTGTTTACAATTGTTTTATAAGCACTACAATTTAAATTTATTACCGCAAATAAAACCGGAATTGAAAGTAGGAATATTTTCTTCATAGGTTATCGGATTTTTGGATTGTATTAATTATTTTATCTGCAACTCTCAAAGCACGAAGACCATCTTCACCCGAGACAATAGGCTTTTCATTTCTCAGCACCGAATTAACAAATAATTCCAATTCATATTTTAATGAATTCACTTCTTTTATTGTGGGCTGTTCATATATTATTCTTTTTTTCTTATTACCTATCCCTATTTCAAAAAATGATGACGAAAGATGGTGTTTTTCATCGTTAGCAGGCGATAATCTATAAATTTCCGAAACACCCAATATAAAATCCAACGAAATGTAACTGTCTTTTTGAAATATCCTCATTTTTCTCATTTTCTTCTGAGAAATTCTACTGGCAGTAACATTAGCCACAGCGCCATTTTGAAATTCTAACCGGGCATTGGCAATATCCAACGAATCGGATACAACCGCTACCCCATTTGCATCAATTTTCTTTACCTCACTTTTAACCAGACTTAGTATTATATCTATATCATGTATCATCAAATCCAACACGACGGCAACGTCGGTACCCCGTGGGTTAAATTGTGCAAGTCTATCGGTTTGAATAAATCTAGGATGAATGATATGTTTTTCTAAAGAGATAAGTGCAGGATTAAATCTTTCTACATGCCCAACCTGTAAATTCAGGTGCTTATTACCGGCAAGCTCAACCAATTCTTCCGCTTCTACAATGGTGGTGGTAATAGGTTTTTCCACAAACACATGAAGATCTTTTTCAAGAGCAATTTTTGCTAATGAGTAGTGTGAACTCGTAGTTGCAGCAATTGAAACAGCATTAACTTTACCTAATAACTGCTCCAATTCATCAAAATAACCGGTTTTGTATTCTCCCGAAATTATTTTTGCTTGTTCCAAATTCTGATCGTAAACACCCACCAGCTCGCAATTATCAATCATTTTAAACATCTTAGCGTGAAGTTTTCCAAGATGTCCGGTACCAATTACACCGATTTTCAGTTTATCCATAGTTAATTACTCAATATTTTATTAAAGCCAATTATTCTATCATATCCGCCATAATGAGGATCTTGATAATATAAAAATATATAATATTCATTCACGGTATTCCAATTATTCCCTTCCAAATAGAACCAATTTGGGTCGACGATTTTTCCATTTATTAAATTACCCGTTACATATTGATAATCGTAAATCCCTCTTTTTAAATTGAGAGTTATTGAGTATATATCCATACTGTTACGAAGCATATAATCCGGGGATAATTTCCAATTATTAAAAGCACCGACTAGGAAAATATCGCCAAAAAATTCCTGAGGCGGACGAATTGAAAACCTGACATTCATATAAGTTGCGAATGGATTATTATAATTCATTAGGATTGATCCGCCATTTAAATCGGGAGGCAGTGATTTGTAAAAATGAGAGTATTCAATTCCGTTGAACTGAGCATTTACATTTCTAGAATTAAATTTATTCACATTCATCAGATTAACCTCTCTATATTCATTACCCGGTCTTATATCCCTCGCAATAAATGTGAATTTTCTATCTCCATTCCAGTAATATTGACGAGTATTTGTATTCGTACCTCTTTCAACGGTGACCGGATAGTTGAGCTTGTGATTTTCAATAATTTGTACCTCATCAACATAACCCGGATACATATTGTCAGGGAGATTAAATTCAGTTGTAATATTGAATATCTTAGCTAAATCAAATGGAAAATATACTTTATTTTCCAATTGTTCCTTTTTCAAACTTACATTTAACACCACACTATCGTAAACAACAATAAATTTTCCGGTGTAATAAATTTTAGAAGTATCTTGTGAATCCGTTATATAATATTTCCATTTACCTGAAAATGGGAAAGTGACATAACCTTTTTTGTCGGGGAATTCTCCCTTATAATGATAGCGAGCTTCAATAACCGTATTCGGCAATACACTATATTTTAAATTATATGCGATATTCCGTCCTTGATTAGTAAGGAAAATATTATGATAAGGCTGCCAATTTTTATTAGAAAATCTAAATAATATAATTAAATCCGGAGTGTGGGATGCATCTATATCAAATTCAATAGTTAAACGTTGTGATCTGTATAAATTTGGAATTAACACCGGTAATGATGATTCATTTTTATTCGTATATGTTTGTACGTTTTTCAGCTTGAAATCTTTTGCTGATATGTTGGAAAAATAAATAATTATAACTGTTAAAATTACGAGAAGGCGGTTCAAAGTATTTCCTTTTAAAAATTAAAAATTTCTACACATTTAATGGAATGATAAGGGATGAAGATCATTACTTGCTCTTTCTCCCTTTGGGTTTCTAATAGAAGACCGTCATCAAAAGCATCTGATAATTTTCCACTTTTAAATACAATCTCATATATAGGCGTATTCGATTTGGGGTCCATTTTAATACCGTAATTCTCATGCATGGTAACATTTAAGGTTTTCCCAATAAAATTTTTCCAATTGAGCTTCATATTAAATGCCTCTTCCATTTATTTTTATTTCAGCTAAACAGTTTTGAAAATCATTTTCAAATTATGATTACCGGCAATCATAAAAATCCTTTCACAAAAAAAATTCCTTTTTAGAAAAGACTCATTAATTTAGGAACATTTAAAGTCATTAATATGAAACCACCGTCTTTCCTACTCTATCCAATTATATCAGCATAACCTAATTGAATTTGAATCCTCTTAGGAACGCATCGACGGTCAATTTTTTTTTCCCTTCGAGCTGCAGCTCTTCGATACTTAGAGTATCTTTACCACAACCAATGACTAACCGGTTTTTAGTCGATACAATTTTACCAGGCATCATGTTTTCACCGGTCATTATTTTTGATTTATAAACTTTTATGATTTTATTTTCATAGCTGAAATATGCACCCGGCATCGGAGATAAACCTCTGATTAAATTATGAATTTCCTGTGCCGGATTTTGCCAATCAATTTTACAAATATTTTTTGTGATTTTCGCTGCAGAAGTTGCCAGAGAGTTATCTTGCAATTTAAACTCAAAATTACCTGTCTCAATTAAATCCAATGTTCGTATAACTACATTTGCACCAAGTATACTCAGTTTATCATGTAGGGAGCCGAAATTATCTTCCTCATCAATTTCGATTTTTTCTTGGATATAAATATTCCCTGTATCAACTTTATCTTCGAGTGCAAATGTAGTTACACCCGTTTTCTTTTCACCTCGAATCAATGCCCATTGAATCGGAGCAGCGCCTCTATATTTCGGAAGAAGAGATGCATGTAAATTAAAAGAACCTTTCGGAGGAATTGTAAATATTTCCCTGGGTAATATTTTAAACGCAACAATTACAAAAATATCCGCGTTAAAAGTTTTTAACTGTGATATAAAATCTTCATTCCGTAAGTTATCCGGCTGTAACACAGGTATATTATTTTTTATTGCAAATTCTTTAACCGGAGTATAAGAAACTTTTTGTCCGCGTCCTCTTTCTTTATCCGGTGCAGTTACAACAGCCCGCAATTCATGTTTGCTTTCAAGAATCTTTTGCAAAGAAGGAATAGCAAAATCAGGAGTGCCCATAAATATGATTTTCATCTGTTTATAATTTAAGTTTTTCATAAACGTTTCATAAATCAATTTTTTTATTGTAATTGATAATCAAGACGTTCGGAGACCGGATAATCAAATTCAACTGTTCGATTTTTAATTTTATTTAATTCGGGTTTTAATCCTTTAAGAATATCGTCCTGCAGTAAATCGGTGAACAAGATACCTTGCAAATGATCATACTCATGCAGCATAACCCGCGCCAACAACTTGTCCGCCTCCATTAATTGCTCATTGAATTCAGTATCCATGAATTTAATTTTTATAGAGTCCGGTCTGTTTATTTCGCTCTTTACATTAGGAATACTCAGGCAGCCTTCCTCCATAAAAATCTTAGTTTTTGAACTTTCAATTATTTTGGGATTTATTACAGCTAATGGCTTTATATCCTCATATCCCTCCATTATAGATACATTGACGATAAAAATAGATTTGTCCACGCCTACTTGATTGGCAGCTAGACCAATACC
>CBFDUR010000181.1:0-5052 GCA_965613005.1 uncultured Ignavibacteriales bacterium | reverse complement strand
CCCTCTAAATTGATAATAGGTAGTAAAAAAATGATTTTTAAATATAATTGCGATACACCGGAAAAACCGAGACAGTTTAATTTACGATAAGTTAAGAGTTCCGGATGTCGTAATGAATTTGATTTGTCAAAGCATATTGTTCGTTTTAAATGCAGGGAATTTATTATGTGCTGAAAATCAATAATGTAATTATTATGCACCGTCCTGGACATATTTGGTTCCCAAATCCATTGATAATTCAGCTTTCTCTAATTCTTTACCTAAATAAGCAGCATGACTTAAAAGCCTTACCCAGTTGTTTTTAATGAGTGTCCGGTAGATGCTCCTTGCATCTTTTCCTTCAACAACTCTCAGTAAAGTATTATCATAAGAATAATGCTCTACGTTAATAATATGCTTCTTCGGAATAGGAAGAATTACAAAATAACCCGCTTTATCCATAATGATATTAGAAGGCTCTTGCGCTTGTAACACTTCCATTGTTGCAAACTTAACATCAACCTGTTCATCTTCACAATTTTCACAACCGCAAGTAGATTTTTTCTTAAATGCAAGTTCTTTTATTTTTTGTACGATAAGATTTTCATCGCTGCATCCAATCATATCAACAACTTCTACCTGCTTTCTAAAAGAATTTATTTCAACATTAGAGACGTTCCGGAGTATTGGTCGTTTGCCCGTTGAACCTATTACTTTCATTTTATCATCAACACCGTTTTTATCAAGAGCAATAAATGTTTCTCCAGATTTATGTCCCTTTGGTTCCGTTCCAACCAAAAGTAAATATTTTATAGTAGGATTTGTAATAGTATTTTTTATCACTTTATCTATACCAATGTTTTCTGTTTCTGTTTTACCTACAATACAAAGTTCATCAGGATGAATTTTTGCAAGTTTATCGGCAAGTTTCGTATCTCCTAAAGTAGAAACGGAAACCGGACAATAATCGCCGCCGCAAAAAGCATAATATTCACCGTCGACATAAGGCCATTTCTCATCTTCCACATCAAATGAGCAGTCTAACTGCAATGTATTTGCGTTTTCAGGAAAAGCCTCGTTTAAAAGATTCATCGCAACTGCGGGATAACAATGTGCACACCCAAGGCAGGAATATTTAATCGGCTGCATTTGTTTTTTCCATCCATCAATTGCTTTAGTCAATCCTATTAGTTTACTATCCGGAATGCTTTTAAAGTTTGTCTCTATATTTTCAAGTGTTTCCATCATGCAGCCACATTTTTGACATTTAGGTAAACTAATACCTTCAGTTAATTCCTCATAAACTATTTTAATATTATTACCACTTGTTACGTTTTGTTTTTCCATCATTAAATCTCCTTTTTTTCCCTCAGTGCCGTCGCATGCTTTTTAATCAATATCACAGCAAATATTTTTATTATTTTTTCTATTTATCCATATAAATCCGAATACAATGCTTGTAAATGTTAAGCCGGCGGTTATTGGTTTTATAAAGCCTAAAATTGATGAACCGGAAAAGTTTAAATATACAATTAGCATTGCCGGTCCGCGGCAACCTGTCAAAAAACACTCTGAAAAATAAAGCGCTCCGGATAATGTAAGCCCTCCGATTGTTTCCGTTGCGCTCATTTTTTTATTATCAAAATAATTTTAAATAGCGTAAACGGTAAATGTCGCCGTTAAAGCCATTATTTTATTTGATTCCAATTAATAAAAAATTAAACTAAGTCTTCATTTAACGCGTTCTCAATAAATGCCACGTCTCCTTTTAAGATGCTGATTAATTTGCCGCTGTTTAATGAGTAATACACCATCTTCCCGTCATTTCTATATCTTAATAGTTTTTGTTCAGTCAAATATTTAAGTTGGTGGGAAGTTGCCGGTATGCTCAAATTAAGTACATTAGCAATGTCACAAACGCAAAGTTCTCCTTTACTTAAAGAAAATATAATTTTTAATCTTGTTTTATTTCCGAGTGAACTATATAAGCCTGTTAATTCGTTTAGTGCTTCATCTTCCGGAAGTGATTCTTTTACTTCATTCACTTTATCAATATTAAAACAAACAATTTTACATGTATCTTTATTGCCGCTTTGTTTTGAAGCTTTCTCACTAGATTTTTTTAATTGTGCAAACTTCATATATTAAGGTATTTATTATTTTCGTATCTACGAAAATGAAAATATCATTTACTATTGTTTTTGTCAAGTCATTAAATATACTTCTTCACAATATTGTAACTCCTAACCTGGACAAGCCGGAACTCAAAAGGGATTTATAGCGACAATTTATAAAAACAGTGCAAGTAAATTTTGAAGTATGAATGTATGACTGTTTGTATTGTCAATTTACTAAAATTAATTTTTTATCCTACGCGCAGCATCCTTCGGACAACCATACATTTCATACATTCATTCGTATACAATATTGAACAAATTACAAATCAATATTTTCTGCCAAATAATACACGAATATCTCTGATAAGATACTAATGATTTTATCTTTCCTTATTTAATTCATAAATTTAAAGTATAATTTTATTTGGAGTTTAAATGAAAGTTCCGTTATTAGACCTTAGACCACAATATCAATCCTTAAAAAAAGAATTAAATGAAGCGCTATTAAAAGTAGCCGGATCACAATATTTTATTCTTGGACCGGAAGTAAATAAAATGGAGAAAGCTTTTTGCGATTTACTCGGTTGTAAGTATGCAATAGGTGTTTCGTCCGGCACAGATGCCTTACTTGTTTCATTAATGGCAATCGGTCTTCAACCACAAGATGAAGTGATTGTTCCAACTTTCTCATTTTTTGCTACGGCCGGAGTGGTTTCTAGGCTTAACGCGGTACCGGTTTTTGTTGATATAGACCCAATTACTTTTAATATCGATCCAAATTCTATCGAAGAAAAAATAACAACAAAAACAAGAGCCGTTATTCCGGTTCATCTTTATGGGCAGAGTTGTGAAATGGATAAAATAATACAGATTGCACATAAATATAATTTAAAAGTAATTGAAGATGCTGCACAAGCAATTACCGCTCAATATAAAAACGGGAGTTATGCCGGCATGATCGGTGATATAGGATGTTATTCATTTTTCCCAAGTAAAAATTTAGGCTGTTTCGGTGATGGCGGACTTGTGGTTACTAATGACGACGAACTCGGATATAAATTAAAAATATTACGTACGCATGGGGCTGACCCCAAATATTATCACAAAATAATAGGTGGAAATTTTAGGCTGGATGCCATTCAAGCTTCGGTAATTAATGTGAAACTTCCTCACCTCAATTCTTGGTCGGAAAAAAGAAGAAAGAATGCGGGAATTTATACAGGGTTGTTCATTAATTCAGGACTGGCTGAGAATGAAGGAAAGATAGATTTTGACGATAAAAATAGAGTCTTACTTCCCAAAGCAGTTTATAAAACAGCATCCGTTACTGAAAAAAATATTTATTTGAATAATTATCATATTTACAATCAATACGTTATAAGAGTGGAAAAGAGGAATGAACTGAGAGAATTTTTAGCTGAAAATGAAATATCAACGGAAATTTACTATCCCGTTCCATTTCATCTGCAGAGATGTTTTGCTAATTTGGGATATCATAATGGTGATCTCCCTGTTGCCGAAGCTACAGCTAATACTTCTTTAGCGTTGCCGATATATCCGGAGTTGAGTGAGGAACAGCAGAAGTATGTGGTTGAAAAAATCGCTGAATTTATTTTATGATTTAACTTTAATTATAGAAATAGCCGTAATCTTTGTTATTATTCAAAATTCCATAAATTTAAAATGACCTTTCTAATTATTCTTCATAGATTGCCGTTAATCCTAATTGAGGAATTTAAGAAAGATAAAACTTTTTTTCGATGAATTATTACTTAAAAAATAAAAATAAAATAATATGACAAACAAAAATTTGATTAATAAGAGAATTTATTTAGCCGGACATAGGGGTATGGTTGGTTCGGCAATTATGAGAAAATTGAAAGCAAGCGGCTATACTAGTTTGCTTTATAAGAATTCTTCGGAGCTTAATTTAATCAGACAGAATGAAGTGGAAAATTTTTTTAATTCTGAAAAACCGGAAATTGTTATTATAGCCGCCGCTAAAGTTGGAGGAATCTTGGCTAATAATACATACCGGGCTGAATTTATATATAATAATCTGATGATCGAATCGAATGTTATTCATACTGCGTATCGGAATAATGTAGAGAAGCTCATTTTTTTAGGTAGTTCGTGTATTTATCCAAAGCTGGCGCCGCAACCTTTGAAAGAAGAATATCTTTTATCAGGTTATCTTGAACCTACGAATGAACCTTATGCTATTGCAAAAATAGCAGGTATTAAATTATGTGAAAATTACTATCGCCGGTATGGTTCTAATTTCTTTTCGACAATGCCGACTAATTTATATGGGTATAATGATAATTTCGATCTTCTAACTTCTCATGTACTTCCTGCATTAATACGAAAATTTCATGAAGCAAAAATTAATAATGAAAATGCAGATGTAAGCGACAAAAAATCAGTAACCATTTGGGGGACGGGAAAGCCGAAAAGAGAATTCCTTTTTGTGGATGATTTTGCAGAGGCTATTTTATTTTTAATGGAAAATGTTAATGCAACAGACCTTTATCAAGAAGGAATTTCACAAATAAATATAGGAACCGGAGAAGACCTTTCGATCAATGAACTTTCGGAAGTAATAGCAAATATCATTGGATTTAAAGGCGATTTTGAATTCGATGTTTCGAAACCGGATGGTACACCTAAAAAATTATTGGATGTTACTAGAATCCATAATTTGGGGTGGAGGCATAAAACTTCATTGGAAGAAGGGATTAGAAAAACTTATGAATGGTTCTTGTCAAATGGAGAAATAAACAGAAGTGGGAAAGAGATTAATCCCTGATAAATTTTTAAGTAGGAAAATTTCTCCTCCCGGCAGAATTTTAAGATTAAACTAATTACAATAATTTTTAATTATAAATCGGAGATTTAATGAAAAAAGTTTTAATAACCGGTATAACCGGACAGGATGGAAGTTATTTAACGGAAA
>CBFDUR010000180.1:0-5056 GCA_965613005.1 uncultured Ignavibacteriales bacterium | reverse complement strand
AGGCGGACAACCGGTTAAATACACATCAACGGGTAAAAATTGATCGATGCCTTGGACTACCGGATACGAACGGTATATCCCGCCGGATGAAGTACAAGCGCCCATAGCAATTACCCATTTAGGATCGGGCATCTGGTCATAAATTTTTCTAACTACGTGGGACATTTTATAATTAACAGTTCCTGCTACAATCATTAAATCGCATTGGCGCGGTGTAAATCTCATCACTTCAGAGCCGAATCTAGCTATATCATATCTGGGATCACCGGCAGCCATCATTTCGATTGCACAACAAGATATTCCCATCGGCATCGGCCATACGGAGTTCTTTCTAGCCCACGCGATTATTGTATCTAACTTTGTAGTTAAAAATCCATCGTATGGAAGTTTAGCTTCTAGTCCCATTTAAAACCGCCCTTCTTATATGCATATAAATAACCTATTTCCAATACAACTAAGAATATAATCATCGAAACAAAAACTGAAATTCCGTTCTCAGCATACATTTTTCTAAATTCTACCGCCCAGGGATAAACATAAATTACTTCCAGATCGAAAATGATGAAAAACATTCCTACCATATAGTATTTTACCGAGATCCGTTCTTTAGTTGTCCCTATAGGTTTCATACCGCTTTCATACGTAGAAAGTTTCTCTTCCGAAGGGCGTTGGGGTCCAAACATTTTTGATGCTGCAACACTCATCGTTGCAAAAATTATCGCAATTGCTATAACCAGAAAAATTGGAATATATTCTAAAAGCATTATTCAGTTTCTTTATTTTTTATCAAACAAAACTATCCAAAAAATGGTTTATTGTCAATTCAAAGAGACACACATTACATTATTAGCTGAATTTCTTTTCCGATTGTTTTTGCCCGAAATGTTGTGCTTTATTGTTTGGTCGCATCTGCATATTTTTATTTTATAAAAAATTATTAATTATAATTAATATACTAAAGATGCGAACGATTTTTATACTTTCAGTAATTTCATTTATTCTATTATCCAATGGATGCGAAAGACCGATTACAACCAATCAAACAGACCTTGGAATTCCTCCTGCGGTTCCTACCGGTTTAATAGTTTATTATGCATCCGATGGAGAAGTATTGCTTTTATGGCATCGTAATAAGGGATTGGATTTAGAAGGCTATAATATTTATAGAAGTACCGATTCAACACGTTACTCAAAAATCGGCTTTACTTCTCAAAATTATTATTATGATGATTCGTTGTCTTATGATTCAACCTACTATTATGAGATAGCCTCTCTCGATATTTGGAATAAAGAAAGCCTCAGAACATTGCCCGTTTCAGCCAAGCCTATCAACCGCTATGCCCCGGAGGCTCCCAAAAATTTACAAATTAATGCAAGAAATTGGCAAGGTAAACTTTCCGTTTATTTAAATTGGGACCCGGCTGTTGAAAGTGATGTTTCGCACTATAAAATCTACCGGGATACTACGGCGAATTTTATTGTGGATAGTTCAATATTTACCGGAATATCTTATATAAATAATTTTACCGACTCAACCGGATTGAATTTATACACTGATTATTATTACAGAGTAAAAGCTGTGGATAAGGGCGGATTAATCAGTAAAGAAAGTTCTGAAGTTAATGATCGGATTTTAGGCATTCCTAAACTTATCTTCCCTCATGATAATTCCATAATAAACTACTTTCCGGATTTCAAAATTATTGCAATAAAAATACCGACTACATACAATATCATCGTTCAAGATAATAAATTCTTCGGAACATTTTGGCAAAAAAAATTTAATTCCAACATTGTTAATAATACAATTCAAATCCCTTTTATCGCTAATTATATTCAACCTAACATAACTTATTATTGGAGAATTGCTACCTATTCTCATCAAACTATTGAACCGAATAGTGTATCACCACTTTATAAATTCATAATAAAACAGTAGATTTGTTAATAAAGATAATTAATCGGCATTTCAAAGTTAACTTTAGATTGAATATTAACAATAGATTTGATCTATAGGTCAACTTTTGAGAAAGATCATTTTAGTGAGATATATTCTAATATAAGCAGGAAAACAGCGACTGATAAATTAAATTCTAAATTAAATATCCATTCTAGGTTGTCCAAAAAGTCGGAGCTTGTCATTTTGAGATAAGCGAAGAAGGCCTTTAATAACGTAAATTTTCAGCTTCTCCGTTGCTCCGTTTCTCAGAATGACAGTAAAAATTACTTTTTGTACAAACTCATGAAAGAATTGGATTATTACGAAAAACTTTAAAGCATTAAAAGCGGCGTATAAATCTTTAATACTAACAACGAGAAACTCTTGATATATTTTTCGTATTGAATCAAATACGGAAAGGCGGAATCGAAAGTAAATAAATCGATAAAGTTTTGGACAACGCGACTGAATAATTAAAATTACATGATTTTCTTGTAGCCTGCTTTTTTTTATCTAATAATAATTCTATAATCGATTGCACTTTCGATATATTAATGAATAACAAAGCTTTTATAATTATATTACTAACGATAATAATTCCTAAAACTTTTGCGCAAGTAGCTGAAGACAGCCTTAAATATATTCCGGTAAATAATCAAATTAATTTTCTTTCAACGAGATTTAACAAACAATTAAATACATATTTTTTGAATACCGGCTTCCTGTATAATAAGAGAATAAATAAATTTTTATTTAATCTATCGGAAAATTATAACTCAACTTTTACTCGTTCTATCGAACGGAGTACAAGAGACGAACATGTATTCAAATTGTCCGGCTCATACACGCTAAACCAAAAATTAAGAATAGGAGCGGCAGTAATTAATAAAATATATTCGGATAGCAGAAAAATAGAAATAAATCAGGCTTCATCTTCCAATGCAACGATTTTCGGAGTTATCAATCCATTTAAACAGATAATTATTTCTCCTTTTTTGGGATATTCCAATAATCGTCAGATTGGAGAAAGTAATAATGGATTATTATATGGAGCCGAGGCTTATATTAATAATTTGCGGCTGTCTAATTTTAATATTATATCAAAATTGAAATTTAAAAACGAAGACATTTTCCCACGAAAAAACACTCAAAGATTTTACAATTTTTCAGTTATCAATAATTTTAATGAAAATGTTGCTAATTACATAAACATCAAATATCTTCAAGACAGGAAGGATTTTTATTTTACTGCCGACTCTATTACTGCGAAACAATTTGGAATTGTTAACAACATACAAAGCAGAATTGAAACTTCAAATTTACTTCAGGATAAATTACGCTACGACAAGCTTTTTAATATTTTTTCAATGAATTTAGAAGGTAATGTGAATTGGCGAAGTATCGATAGAAATACTAAATATCATTCTTTACTGATCCTTTCTCCATCCATTTTTGATACTAAAATCGATGAGTTAAAAGTAGCTTTGGTATCATCGATAAAATATCACTCTAAAATATTTACCGGCACTTTCCGGTTCTCGCACTCGGAGCGTGACGAAAAACATTTAACTAAAAATTTGAAGGGCGCACGGGATATATTGTATGAAGAACGTTCTAAATTAGAAAGCAGGAAGAATAATAATTCGGTGAGAAACGAGGCGTCTTTATTTGGAATAATAAATTTTTCAAAATCCGATATATTGGGCTTTAGTTTTTATCAAAATAAACTTACTTATAACACTCCCAGTATTAATAATTATGATGACAGGGATGTATTATTATCAATAATACGGTTGCGTTATACCAAAATAATTTCACCTTTTTTTGATATATTTATTAATACGCAGGGAACATATAATCATTTAGTTTATATCTACTCGGAAAAAAGTTCCAACAATAATGTTAACAGAATCCTAAGTTTGGAAGCCGGGGGTAATTATCACGGAAGCTTTGTAAAATCATCAAACAAATTTGAAGTTGCGGCGAATTATACCGTTTATGATTTTGAAGCTTTAACCCCGGATTTTAGAAGCTATTCCTTTCGTCAATATACCGCCACCGATTCAACTTCTATAAAAATCAGTAATGATTTTTCGTTTATTCACTTTGGGTATATTAAATTATCCGAGCAAGGCGATCTAAAATGGGCTTCATTTTCAACTAGACCAACCCGTTATTTACAAGAGATTTTTTCGATCCCTAAATTTCAAATAAATTATTACAATATTCTGTTTTCACTTGGACTCAGATATTATTCGCTAATTACTTATAACTTTAATGGATTAAAAAAAGTTGTTTCGAGCAGTTATAAAAGCATAGCACCTCTATCGGAAATTACTTATTCTATAACTAATAAGTTGAATATTAATTTTTATGGTTGGTATGAATTTATAACAATGAGAAACGGGATTCATAAACAACAAGCAAATTTAACACTGCAGATGAATTGGAATTTTTAAAATTATTTAAATAATTTCTTATCTTGTTTATAAAATTATGGGAAAATCTTGATACGGAATAAATTCTATCTCGAAATTGAAAGCGATCCAAATAATCTTATCATTGTAGAAGAGTTCGTAAATTATTGTTCAGTTGAACTAAATATTAATAAAGAAAAGATCTCTTCACTGTTACTTGCAGTGACGGAAGCTGTAACAAACGCAATCATACATGCAAATAAAAATGATAAGAGCAAACTTGTTAAAATTTCCGTAGAGAGAAAAAATCAGCAATTAATTATAACGGTAAAAGACCAGGGAAACGGGTTTGATCCTTCGAAAGTTCCGGATCCGACTATACCGGAAAATCTGTTAAAGGATTCCGGTAGAGGCGTGTATTTGATGCGATTTTATACTGATGAGTTGAAGTTTAATATTACTCCGGAGGGTACGGAAACTATTCTTATATTAAATCTTAAAGAATAAATCCGGTCTAATTAGATAATTATAATGAATTTTTATTTTTTGCTGAGATAATGTATCTAATATAGTTTGACCTAATTTCCAATTAGTCTAATTATTTGGAAAATTGACAATGAATAATAAAATGTGTGATTTACAGAATTAGTATCTTAGCAAAAATATTCGTGTATTATTTGGCAGAAAATATTGATTTGTA
>CBFDUR010000179.1:0-5062 GCA_965613005.1 uncultured Ignavibacteriales bacterium | reverse complement strand
GCCCAATATCCAAAAAAGCGACGGTCAGTTTTCTATCATAACTTTCAACCAACACAATATACCAAATAAAAATTACCATAAGCGCCAGAACGCAAATAAAATACAAATGAAAATTTTTCTTAAAACTTTTCATACTCATCCTCTTGTTCTTTTATATTTACATTATTCCCTGTTCTCATTTTTAATAAAACAATCATATATATCCCGTATATGATTAACACAGACCATACCGACAACTGGGGTACGGAAAACGATGCGAAAGGAAGCGATGAAAATAAATCAACAACCCAAAGTTCATAAGCCAGAAAAACATATGTAATTATGGCAAATGGTAACGCAATTGCAGAGCTTGCTATGCCAACAACTCCGGCGATGAAACCAAAAAACATTGTGGCCGGAATTATTGCGAGGACTAAAAGATTTACAGGCAACGCGACCACACTTAGCTTGCCGGTCATATAAAGGAGTATCGGTAATACGAATATTTGCGTTGAGATTGTTGCAACCGCGAATTCTCTAAAATGCCATTTAGTAGGAACAAAGTGAAGATATTTTTCTACATAGGGAGCCAGATATATAAGCCCTACTGTTGCCAAAAAAGAAAGCTGAAATGATGGGTCAAAAATAAGAATTCTTGGATTGATGAGCAACATCGTAAGCCCGGTGAAAATCAAAGCAATAGTTATCTCAGACATCCGCCCAGTCATACGCGCAAAGACTACGATAATTGCCATAGCAGAAGCGCGAACTACAGTCGCCCCCGCTCCAACCATTATCATAAATCCAAGTATACTCCCTACTCCTAAAAATAATCTGGTTAATTTTGGTAAAAAAGAAAACACAAGCATAATCGCATCCGCAACTATTGTTACATTATATCCAGACAACACAACTATGTGTATTATGCCAGCGATACGAAATGAGTTAAGTAAATCTGCTCCAAGAGATTGTTTTGCTCCGACCAAAAGTCCTCCCAGAAGTGACGCTCCAGGTTCAGAAATGTTTTTTGAAATTGAGTGTAAAAAAGTTTTCTTTATTGAAAAAAGATATTCTTTTATTATGTTCCCGTTATTTTTATTTACCAGTTTTGTTTTGGAATTAAACATCTGATAATAAATACCATCTTTCTCCAAAAAACCAACATAATTAAATTCTCTTCCTGTGTCTGTTATAAAATTTTTCGGAGTTCTTATTTTCCCTCGCACATCAACTCTATCGCCATATTCAAATATTGGATAACTATCTGTGCTGACCAATATTTTTGTGTCAATATCTATATTTCCTTTTCCAATAAATAATTTCTCTGCCTTAATCACAAGCAATGTATTAAATTCTCTCTCGTCAGGTGGCGCAACCACAACTCCTTCAATCTCAATATTAGCCCCAATCGTCTCATCAAGATGCGCGTCCCCATTCCCTCTGTCTGAAATATCCAATCGCAACATTCCAAGACCCACAGAAAAAATAAACACGGCAACAAACAAAGTTCCTATTAAACTTCTATCGGTAAAAAAATAATAGAAAAATGTTTGCGCGCGGCGGAAGTTAGAGAGGCTGCCAGAAAAGCGCGTGATCTGGCGAGAAGAAAAAATGCATTAGAAAATCTTAATCTCCCCGGTAAACTGGCGGATTGTTCTATTACCGATCCGGAACATTGCGAAATATATATCGTTGAGGGAGATTCCGCCGGTGGTTCTGCAAAACAGGGGCGTGATAGAAGATTCCAGGCAATTCTTCCACTAAAAGGGAAAATCTTAAATGTCGAAAAAGCTAAGCTGAGTAAAATACTTGAAAACAATGAAATTAAAGCTATAATAGCTGCAATCGGAGCCGGGTTAGGCATGGAATTCGATTCTACAAAATCCCGTTACGGTAAGATTATTCTAATGACTGATGCAGATGTGGACGGCAGCCATATTAGAACGCTGTTATTAACCTTTTTCTACAGGCATATGCAGGATTTAATCAATTCAGGAAAGATATACATTGCTCAACCGCCTCTTTATAAGATAAAAAAAGGGAAAGAGGAATTTTATGCTTACGATGATGATGAAAGGAATGAAATTTTGAAACGTTTAAAGATAAACGGTAAGTCGAAAACAAATGAAGTAGTTGAGGAAATAATTGAAGAGGGTTCGATAAAAGGGGTTTCTATTTCAAGATATAAAGGATTGGGAGAAATGAATCCCGAACAACTTTGGGTAACCACAATGAATCCGGAAACCAGAACGGTTTTACAGGTTACCCTTGAAAGCGCAGCGACAGCAGATAAAATATTTGAAACTCTTATGGGCGATGCCGTTGAACCACGCCGCGAATTCATTGAAAAGAATGCTAAGTACGTCAGAAATCTTGATGTATAACTTAGCTTCTTTTCGTTTTATAGTAATAAATATTTCACAAAACGTAAAATAATAATTGGAATGTAATGTCAACAATTTTTGAAAAAATAATACCTGTTTCGTTAGAAGAAGAAATGAAATCATCATACATCGATTATTCGATGTCTGTAATTGTATCCCGTGCTTTACCGGATGTGAGAGACGGATTAAAACCTGTTCACCGTCGAGTTCTTTTTGGTATGCACGAATTAGGATTAGCTTATAACAGACCATATAAAAAGTCGGCTCGAATTGTTGGTGAAGTTCTCGGTAAATATCACCCGCACGGCGATACTGCAGTATACGATACGATGGTCAGAATGATTCAAAGCTTTTCTCTCAGGTATCCATTGATTGACGGGCAAGGAAATTTTGGTTCTATCGACGGTGATTCTCCTGCCGCTATGCGTTATACTGAAGCCAAGTTGGCTAGAATATCAGAAGAGATTCTGCGCGACTTGGATAAAAATACAGTTGATTTTGCGCCTAATTTCGATGATTCTCTCCAAGAGCCTACCGTGTTGCCGTCTTATTTGCCAAATTTGCTTGTTAATGGTTCTAGCGGCATTGCGGTTGGAATGGCTACAAATATACCGCCTCATAATTTGAGTGAAGTTATCGATGGCTTGATAGCTCTAATTAAAAACCCCAATATTACAATTGAAGAATTAATGAAGTTTATCACTGCACCGGATTTTCCCACCGCCGGAATTATTTATGGTTATCAAGGTGTAAAAGATGCCTTTACTACCGGAAGAGGAAAAATAATTCTCAGAGCCAAAGCTAATGTTGAAACATTAAAAAACGGTAGAGAAAATATTATAGTTACAGAGCTGCCATACCAAGTGAATAAAGCAAATTTGATTGAAAAAATTGCCGATTTGGTAAGAGCCGGCAAAATAAATGATATTTCAAATATTAGAGATGAATCGGATAGAGACGGCTTGAGGGTTGTAGTTGAATTAAAAAGAGATGCTCAACCGCCCGTTGTGTTAAATCAATTATTCAAACATACTCAGATGCAAACCACATTTGGCGTAATCATGCTTGCGCTTGTAAATGGTGCACCAAAAGTACTTACTTTGCGAGAAATAATGCAGTATTTCTTGAATCACCGGATGGAAGTGCTCATCAGAAGAACCAAATACGAATTAGATACCGCCGAAAGAAGAGCCCACATTTTGGAGGGCTATATAATTGCTCTTGATAATATTGATGCCGTAATTGACACTATTAAGAAATCTAAAGATGCCGAAACGGCAAAGAATAATTTGATGCATAAATTCATGTTAAGCGAAATCCAGGCAAAAGCAATTTTGGATATGAGGCTTCAACGTCTTACAGGGCTTGAACGAAAGAAAATTGAAGATGAATATAAAGAAATTATTAAGCTTATTGAAAAGTTGAAGGGAATTCTCGAAAGCGAAGAAATGCGTTATTTGATTATTAAGGATGAACTTCTCAAAATAAAAGAAAAATACGGTGATGAAAGAAGAACAGAGATTATTTATAATTATGAAGAATTTTCTTTGGAAGACATAATTGCCGAAGAGGATGTGGTTGTAACAATATCTCATAAAGGTTTTATTAAAAGATTCCCCGTTAACGGTTATAGAAAACAGGCGCGGGGCGGCAAAGGCGTTACGGGTGGCGGGACTAAATACGACGATTTTATTGAGCATATGTTTATTGCTTCTACACATCATTATATTTTATTCTTTACCGATAAAGGGAAGTGTTACTGGTTAAAGGTTCATGAGGTACCGGAAGGAGGAAGAACCGCAAGAGGAAGATCTATTTTAAATTTGATTCAGAAAGAAAAAGATGAAGAAATAACTGCATTCGTTGCGGTTAAAGAATTTAAAGACGACCAATATCTGATAATGGCTACTCACAACGGAACCATCAAAAAAACGGTTCTCTCACTTTATGGAAATGTTCGTAAAGGCGGTATAAATGCAATTAATATTGTTAAAGGTGATAGATTAATTTCCGTAAAAATGACCGACGGAAATAACGATATCATACTAGGTTCACGAAACGGATTTGCTGTTCGATTTAACGAAAAAGATGTTCGTAAAATGGGAAGAACCGCTACCGGTGTGAAAGGTATTAGACTGACTAAGGGTGATATGGTTGTTGGACTACTTGTGATAAAAAGGAATGATAATATACTTGTAGTTACCGAAAAAGGATACGGCAAACGTTCAGATATTAATGACTACCGGCTTACTCATCGTGGAGGTAAAGGTGTAATTACCGTAAAAACTATCGAAAAAGTCGGGAAGATGATCGCCATGATGGATGTGGTTGATGGAGATGAACTTGTAATAATTTCAACAAAAGGAATGGTAATTAAACAAGCTGTTAAAAACATAAGGGTAATGGGAAGAAACACACAAGGAGTAAGAGTAATTAGATTAAATGAAGGTGATAAAATAGCTGATATAGCAAAGGTAGTTCCTGAAGAGGATGTCGCTGATGGTGAATAACTTCTAAACTGATTAGATTTATTTTCCTTTTTTTTGTTCTGATTAAGACTAAGGGGTGGAATAGAACAACTTTCTTTCAATTATTGAAGCTGATAACGATAAATAGAATTTCCGCAATGACATAGCTTTATTAAGATTACATTAACAATCGCTCATTTTAGTATCTTATCAGAGATATTCGTGTATTAT